>CALVRK010000036.1 GCA_944358565.1 uncultured Bacilli bacterium | reverse complement strand
TAGAAGCAATAAAACACTTGCTAATGCATATAATTTTTTTTTTTTTGATGTTAGTAAAATAAATAGTGCCATTAAAACTATAAAGTATGTTTGAGGGGAATATCTAGCCCACCAGCTTTCTTTAAAGAAAAACATTAATAGAATTGTTATGACAAAAGGTATTCCTATAAATATTATTTTTTCATATTCTTTATTTTTAATTTTTGAAATAGTATATACAATTATAACAATAATTGAAATAATAAAAACTCCACTAAAATAAATACCAAAGCCACCAATTCTAGTATCTTCAACTATAGAAAGTAATTCATTATTCATATTACTTGTAAAAGGTATTTTTAATTTTGGTGTTCCTTGATTAAAAGTTGTTGCGTAGTTGGCTGTATAACTGAATATGGAATAAAAATTTTTTTCAATAGGGGATTTATTGGCAAATAGTTGTGGTTGCTGAGGAGTTATTATATCAACTTTATCTTTTCCAATAATTGGATATAGAGGATTACCTTTAGTTATTAGATTTTTTATATATGAGTTACTTCCAACAATTAGTAAAGAGATAAGTAAAACTATGGTAAATGAAACTGTTGTTTTAATTAATGGTTTATAATCTTTATTTTTAATTTTATTTATGAGGTAATATATGTAATATCCAAGGCAGAATATACCGGCATAAAATAATCCTGTATATTTTATATTACTAATTATAATTATCAGGGAGGCACTTATTAAAAAGTATTCTTTATTTTGATTATTTTTAATAAATAAATAGAAATATATAATTAATAATAGAAGAATAATTCCCATAAATCCATCAAGATATAGGCAGAAAATTTGCTGCCAAATTATTGGAAATGTACAAGCTCCAATAGCTAACATTATGGCTATTAATTTTTTTTGATAAATTTTGTTGATTAAATATGTGATTACAAAAAATAAGGTAAATACAGCCATTAGATTAAATGTTTTAGCTGTTTCAATATTGTTTGTCAGTTTGTAGACGTTTGCCCCATAAATCCATGTTGCTTTTGGATAATGTTCAACCCATAAATTTTCTTCGGCATCTAAGTTTAATTTTTTAATAATTTTTTCTTGCGAATCATATATTGGATTCCATTCGTTTTTAAGAAGTCCTATAGCGAATTTATGATATCCATTTCCATCTGCTGAATCATCATATACATGGCCACATAATAGGCATGAAACAAAAAAAACTATTACAAATGTGATTAATGCTAAAATGATGTTTTTAATGTTTTCGTTTCTAATTAGTTTTAATTCTATTACTCCTAGTATTAAACTTACAGGTAAATGAAATATAGAAATTGGAATATTAATTAAAAATAACGCCGATGTAATAATAAGAGTATTTGCAAACATTAAAATAAATAATAGGGCTGCATTATAAAAGTTATTTAATATTTTATTAATCATATTTTTTATCCTTTCCTTTTTTATTATATCATATTTGAATTCTTTTGTTTTAATAAAATAGTTTATATCTTTCTTGTTGTTAGTTTAAATATTTGTTATAATGTTAATGTAGTTTAGGAGGAATATGATGAGAAAGAAATTTGTTTATGCTATTTTATTTTTTGTTTCATTTTTTGTGTTTAACTTTAATGTTAGCGCGGCTACTATAAAAGATGGTGTTTATACTATTCAAAGTGCGATTGCGAATAAGACTGTAGATGTTAATGGAGGACAAACAGCAAATGGTACAAATGTTCAATTATATAAAGCAAATGGAACCAATTCACAAAAATGGAATGTAAAACAATTGAGTGATGGAACTTATGAAATTACAACAATGCTTGATAATACTAAGTCTTTAGATGTGGCTGGTGGTAAAACTTCTAATGGGACTAATGTTCAAATATATGATGTAAATGGAACCAATTCACAAAAATGGTATATTAATGATGCTGGGGGAGGTTATTATTATATTGTTTCAAAGGTAAATGGTTTATATGTAGATGTGGCTGGTGGTAAGTCGGCTGATAAAACAAATATTCAAATGTATAAAGGAAATGCGACTAATTCACAAAAATTTAAATTTATTGAAGATATTGAAGGCAGTCAATCATTAGAAGATGGGATTTATTCGATTGCTAGTTTAGTTGATAAAAATCTTTCATTTGATGTTAAGGGAAATGTTTCTAGTGAATCAGGTATTATTTTAAATAATAAATCTGATGAATGGAGTCAGCTTTGGAGAGTTAAATATTTAGGTAATGGTTATTATAGTATAACTTCTTATGATGATGAGAGACTTTCTTTAGATGTTCAAGGTGGAAAGTCTAGCAATGAAACTAAAATTCAACTTTATAAAGCAAATAATACTAATTCACAAAAATGGATTATATATGAGGAAGATGGATACTATAATATAATATCTGCTATTGATAAGATGTATTTAGATATTAAAGGCGGGAATGTTTCTAAAAATGGTGTTATTCAACTTTATCATGGAAATGGAACAGATGCTCAGAAATTTTTATTTAATAAGGCTGAAGTAGTGAGATTAAATAATGGATATTATACTTTAAATAGTGCTTTAGATGAAAAAAAGGTAGTTACAGTAAATTCTAATCTTACTTTTAATGGGCTTGAATCTGATTTAAGAACTGATTTTGATATTAATTCACAAAAATGGTATATAGAATATTTACAAGATGGTTATTATGTTATAAAGTCTGGTATTTCTGATAAATATGTTTTGGATGTCAAAGGCGGCGGAACTACAAATGGTACTAAAGTACAATTATATACTTCTAATAAAAGCGATGCTCAAAAGTGGTATATAAAGGATGCTGGTGATGGATATTATTATTTAATTGCTAAACATAGTAATAAGTATATGGATGTTACTAGTGGCAAGAGTGCTGACGGCACAAAAATTCAAACATATACTGGAAATGCAACTAATTCACAAAAATTTAAAATTACAGAAACAAAGATTAATGATAAAGATGTTATAAGTCATATGTATGAAGAAGGCTATTATACAATATCTAGTAGGCTTGATTTAAATAAAGTTATAGATGTTGATGGGGCAAAAAAAGCAAATGGAACTAATGTTCAACTTTATAGTAATAATAATTCAGTTGCACAAATTTGGTATTTACACAAATTAGATGATGGATATTATTATATTACTAGTTCTTTGAATCCAGAAACGGCTTTAACGGCGGCAAGTGGTGATATTGAAAATAAAATTAATGTTATGCTTTCTAAGTATTCTGGAGCAGATACTCAAAAATGGGGCCTTAAATATACTTCGGACGGATATATTTCTATTGTTAATAAAGCAAATGGTCTTAATTTAGATGTTCAAGGTGGTAATACAGTTAATGGTACTAATATTCAACTTTATGAGAGTAATAATTCTAATTCTCAAGCCTTTAAGATATCAAAAAATACTAGTCAGAAAGTTTATACAGGGATTGATGTTTCACATCATCAAAATATAATAGATTGGGCGAATGTTTCTAATTCTGGAGTAGGGTTTGTTATTATTAGAGCTGGTTATGGTGGAAACTGGACAGAGCAAGATGATAAACAGTTTTTGAATAATGTTGCAGCCTGTGAAAGATTTAATATTCCTTATGGTTTATATTTATATTCATATGCTAGTGAAATAGATGATAGTGAACATAGTGCACAAAATGAAGCTAGACATATGCTTAGATTAATTGATGAGATTAAGAAAAATAATTATTCTCCTAATTTAGGAACAAAAGTTTTTATAGATATGGAAGATGATAGTGTTGTTAATGCTGGTAAAGATAAATTAACGGCTGTTTCTGATACTTTTTGTTCAGAGATTGAGTCTAATGGGTATAGCTGCGGAATATATGCTAATAAAATATGGCTTACTAATCATTTGAATACTGAGGAACTTGCTAAAAAATATGAAATTTGGTTAGCCGAATGGTTACCGGTTCCTAGTCCAACATTTAATTATGCAAAAACTCAAAAACCAACTTATAATTTAACTCCGTTTAAATATTGGCAATTTGCTTCTGACGGTAAAATTGCTGGTATAACTGGTAATGTTGATTTGGATTTAGGATATGATATTTTTGATTAAAATATAGGAGTGATAATATGCCTAAGATATCTATTATTATACCTGTTTATAATGGTGAAAAGTATATTAGAAGATGCCTTGATTCGGTAATTAATCAAACTTATAATGATATTCAAATTATTGTCATTAATGATGGTAGCATAGATAATACGGAAAATATTTTAAAAACTTATTCTGACATAGTTTTAATAAATAAAGAAAATGAAGGTGTTTCAAAGGCCAGGAATACTGGCCTTTCTTTAGCAACTGGTGATTATGTTTATTTTTGTGATGCCGATGACTATTTGGAGAAAAATGCATTTGAAGTTTTAGTTAAAGAATATGGTGAAAACGATTTGCTTAGATTTGGTCATTATGTAGTTAATGGTGATCAAAAGAAAGAAAAAACAAATGATGATGATGTTTTAGCTGGAGTAAATTTAAATTTTGATAATGAAAAAATATTAGAATATTTAATTTCGAATAAAACGGAGGGGCATTTGTGGAATTATTTATTTAAGTTAAGTGTTATTAAGGAAAACAATATTTTATTTGATGAAGAGTTATTTTATCAGGAAGATGTTATGTTTTTACTTAGATATTGTTTAAATATTAAAAATATTAAGATTATATCTAATCCTTTTTATAATTATTATGTTAATGAAAATAGTGTAACTAAAAATATAAAAAGTTCTATTAGAAATTTATCTTCAATCTGCATTTTAAGACATAAATATTTACATTTATTAAAAGATAATGGTATGAGTGATTTATCAAATTTACTTGAACAAAGATTTTTGAATTTACAGCTTAGTTATATGTTAGATTACCGTAAAAAGCTTACTAAAAAAGAATATGTTGAAGTTTTAAAAAAAATTTCTGATGGGAACCAGCAGTATTATAATGAGGTGTTAAAAGAACCTATTTCAAAAAAATGGAAAATTTTTATTAACCTTTTAAAAAAACAGAGGATATATTTATTTAATTTATATATAAGTTTATATTTGATGCTAAAAAAATAATGCCTATAACGTTGGCTTAATAAAAAAAATACTGTATAATTATAATAGTAAGGAGGATATCATGGCAAAAGAAAAAAAGAAAAAGGTTTTGTTTATTGCTAGTACTGGTGGTCATTTATCAGAACTAATGCAACTTAAACCACTTTTTGATTATTATGATTACCGTATTATTACAGAGAAAACCCCATCTAATCTTTCTTTAAAGAAAAAATATAAAAATAAAGTAAGTTTTGTAATTTATGGTACTAAAGATCATAAGTTTACATATTTATTTAAGTTGCTTTTTAATTGTTTTATTGAATTATTTAATTATATTAAGTTTAGACCTAAATATATTGTAACAACGGGTGCACATATTGCTGGACCTATGTGCTGCATAGGGAAAATATTTGGCAGTAAAATAATTTTTATTGAAACATTTGCTAATATAAATACTAAAACTATTACAGGAAAGCTTGTATATCAGTTTGCCGATTTATTTTTAGTGCAGTGGGAAGATATGTTAAAGCTATATCCTAAGGCTAAATATTGGGGCAGTGTTTTTTAGGAGGTATTTATGATTTTTGTCGCTACTGGAACGCAAGATAAAAGTTTTGAAAGACTTTTAAAAATAATTGATGAAAATATACAAAATAAGGTTATAAATGAAAAAGTAATTGTACAAGCTGGTTACACAAAATACAAAAGTGATAATATGCAAATATTTGATTATGTAAGTATAGATGATTTTAATAAGTATATTGATAAATGCTCTTTATTTATTACTCATGGTGGAGTAGGTAATATTTTGTCTGCTTTGAAAGCAAATAAGAAAGTCATTGCTGTGCCTAGACTTGCTAAATATAAAGAACATACAAATGATCATCAATTACAAATTGTTAATAATTTTTATGAAAAAGGTTATATTTTAAGATTGCTTGAAACAGATGATTTTAAAGATGTTTATAAAAAAGTTAAAACATTTGAACCTAAAAAATGGGTGAGTAATAATGAGATGCTGATTAATAAATTGAAGGAATATATAGATAATAATTAATAGAATAGGTGTATATTATGTTCGAAAAAATTAAAAATAATTATATTTATTTGATAGGTTTTATGCTTTTTGTGGAATATTAATTTGTTATTTTATAATAATGTTTTCACTTATATTTGTAGTACAAAAAGATAGGGATAATTATATTAAAAAACAATTGAAAAATAAAGATGTGGAACAAGTTGAGGTTTATAAGCATTTTGTTAATTATGTTTGGATTAGAGCTCCTTGGACAGATTATCATGTAGGAACTTTTAAGAAGTATTATGGTATTGATGATAATAAAAACGTTAAGATTGTTAATCATAGGTTTGAACAAATTTTATATGATATAATTTAAAATGGTGGTGTTTATATGCAAGAAAAAATAGATTTTGTGATAATGTGGGTTGATGGTAGTGATCCTGCTTGGATTGAAGAAAAAAATAAATATTTAGATAAAAAAATAGATACTAGTAATGCTATTAATAGGTATAGAGATATGGGAGTTTTGAAATATTTGTTTAGAGGAGTAGAAAAATTTACTCCTTGGGTGAATAAAATTCATTTTGTTACTTGGGGTCATGTTCCTGCTTGGCTTAACACTGATAATCCTAAGTTAAATATTGTGAAACATGAGGACTTTATTCCTAAAAAGTATTTGCCAGTTTTTAATTCTGATGCAATAGAAATTCATTTACACAGAATTAATGGTATTGCTGATAAATTTGTATATTTTAATGATGATATGTTCATAACAAAACCTTTAAAAAAAGAATTTTTCTTTAAAAATGGATTGCCATGTGATTTATGGAGAGATAACATTCCTTATTGTGACAAAGATACCGATCCTCTTTTTGAGCATATTTTATTAAATGATAAAATGCTTATTTGTAGACATTTTAATAAAAGGGAAGTTATTAAGAAAAACTTTTCTAAATGTTTTAATTTAAAATATGGCAAAAGAAATATAAGGTTTTTGCTGCTCTATAAATGGCCATATATGGCTGGGTTTGATAATTTTCATACGGCCGCACCTTTTTTGAAACAAACATTTAATGATGTGTGGGAAAAGAATTTTAATGAATTAGAAACTACAGCAAAAAATAAATTTAGAGCTGTTTCAGATATAAATCAATACGTTTTTCAATTGTGGCAAATTTATACTGGAAATTTTACACCAAAATCTATTAAAGAAACCGGTAGTTTCTTTAATCTTTCTGATGATAACTCTGAACTTTTTAATGTTATTGATGAGCAAAAAACAGATGTACTTTGTATTAATGATAGCAATTTATCTATTGATTATGAAAAAGCTACTAAAGAGCTTGCTGAACATTTTGATAAAATATTACCAGATAAATCTAGTTTTGAAAAATGATGGAGGTTTTTATGAAGAAGGTTAGTGTTATTGTACCTGTTTATAATGTTGAGGATTTGCTTTCTAAATGTTTAGATAGTTTAGTAAATCAAACTTTTGATGATTATGAAGTTATTGTGGTGAATGATGGTTCTCCTGATAATTCGCAAAATATAATCGATGATTATTATAATAGATATCCTAATGTTATTAAACCTTTAAAAAAAGAAAACGGTGGTCTTTCAAGTGCTAGAAATTACGGATTAAAATATGCTGAAGGAGAATATGTATTGTATGTTGATTCAGATGATTGGGTTAGTAGTGATATACTTGAGAAAATGTATATGGCAGCTGTAAGGGATAATAGTGATATTGTTGTATGTAAAATGTTTAGTGTTATTGATGGTAGAAATATAGAAATAGATAATGATATTTTTAATAATGATTGCTTTAAACGATATATTTTAAATAATCCTTCAGCGTGTTGCAAATTGATAAAAAAAGATATTTTAATGCACCATGAATTAGCTTTTTTTGAACATCATCATTATGAAGATATTGCGGAGGTTCCGGCATTTTGTTTATATGCTAGGCATATTTCTTTTATCGATGATTATTTGTATTATTATTTAGTAAGAGAAGGGTCAATAATGCATCAAACAAAATATACAGATTCTTTAAATGATATTTTTGATTCATTTGATAATCTGATTAATATATTTATAAACAAAAATTCTTTTAAAAAATATATAAATGAGTTAGAATATCTATATATTGTGCATTTACTACATGCTGCTTCATTGAGATTTTTACCATATGAAGAGGGGATTTCTTCTATAAATAAAATTTGTGAAATAATGAACGATAAATTTCCAAATTGGTCTAAAAATCAATATTATAAAAAAATGAATTTTAAATATAAGATTGTTTGTAGTTTAATTTATAAAAAGAAATTTGGCTTATTAAAGAAAATTCTTAGAATTAAATAAGACTAATGTAATTTAAAAGTAATGTATAAATAGATTAGTGGATAGTTTGAGAAATGTTAAAATATTCTTTATTCTTATGAAACGTTTTGTTTTCAAAAAATTAATTAATGGTAGAAAGGAATGTTTTTGAAGTATGAAAAAAAATCTATTAATAGTTGTTGATGAGAAAAAAATGGGAGGAGTTTCTATTTTATTAGAAGATATGGTTAATTTGGATGTTTTTTCTGATTATAATACCGATATTTTGGTTTTACATGATAATGGTTCAAGATTAGCAAATATAAATGATAAAGCTAATATTATTTATGGTACTAGTTTTTTTAAAACGGTTGATTTACCTATTAAGGAAATTTTGAAAACAAGAAAATTAAGTTTATTGTTTTCTAAGTTACGATTAGTGTTTGAAATGAAAACAGGGCTTATAAAAAAGAGAATTAAAAAAGAAAGAAAAAAAATATTAAATAAGCATTATGATATTGAAATTGCATTTAAGGATGGATTTACTGCTTTGTTTACTATTTTTGGTGATAGTGATAAAAAAATTCATTGGTTACATTATGAATATGTGAAAACAAATCCTAATCAAAGATATGATAAATTATTTAGAACCGTTTTACCAAACTTTAATAATATTGTTGCTGTGTCCAATGGTGTGAAAGATATGTTTAATAGAATTTATCATTTGGAAGATAAGGTTATAGTTATTCCAAATATTGTCGATATCGTTAAAATCAGAAGGTTGGGTGGAAACGGTTTGGGTAATTTTCCTAAAGATAGGATTAATATGGTTTCTTTCGGTAGAATTCATCCTCAAAAAGGCTACGATAGGCTTATTACAGTTTTTGAAAAATTAAAACAAGAAGGGTTGGATAAAAATATTTATTTAACGATTTATGGTGATGGACCTATGTATAATGAACTAAGAGAAACAGTTTTAGATAAAAAATTGAATATTTCTTTTGAAGGGAAGAGAGATAACCCATATAAATATGTTAAGGGTGCTGATTTGTTTATTTTATCTTCAGTTTATGAACCGTTTGGTTTAGTTATAGTAGAGTCACAGGCTTTAGGTATTCCTGTTTTGGCAACTAATAATGCTGCAACATC
>CALVRK010000035.1 GCA_944358565.1 uncultured Bacilli bacterium | reverse complement strand
TCATTTTCTTCTTTTCTTTTGAATTCATATTATTACCCCTAACTTATAACATATGGATCTTGCATTGTTCCTGTTCCAGTAAATGTTAGATTTTCAGTATTTAGATTGACAACTGGGCGGACGCCGTTGCCATTATTCACACGACCCCAATCGCCCAGCTCGCCCATAGCGAAAACAATGAACTCGTGGGCGTAACTATCGAGGCTGAAGTGCGACGGCGTCATGGTCCAATATGTAGTTCCCGTATATAGATAATATAAGGTATTCTGAGAACTTGTTCGCCCTCCTGCCATGCTGACTTCGTCAGCTGTAATTAAGCCTACCGGCTTACTCAAATCTCCGTTTCCTTTTACCTCGGTCACTGAAAATTTATCGTTCGCTTGTGGACATGTTAAACTTGGACTTATACTTGAACCTACCCAATTATAAAATCTTGGATAGCTATACATTGCCGGTGTTACACCATATCCATCTCCTATATATGGTGATGATTTATATGTTGATAGCTGTCTGTTATTACAGAAGATCGTGTCTTTTGACAACTTGTTATCTACTAATGATAAATTACTATCATACCAACTATCTAAATATGTCTTCATTGTACTGTTTAATTCATTCGCATGAGCTCCTGCATATGATGTGCTTGACCACTCTACTGCCTTTACACTCATTGATGTTGCTGATACATATCTTTGTACATGATTTAATCTTTGACATGTTTCTGCCTCTGATGTACTGAAACATGTATAATATTGACTTGAATTATATTTATCTTTATATTCTGATAATGTTGCTTGTACTAAGTCACCATCTAATGTGAATGTATTCGATGCCTCATCAAATGTATAACTTGTTCCAAAATAATACTTTGCTGAACTGTTTAATCCTGTATATGTGAATGCAGCTGTAGCTTCACTTATTTGATTATCACTAGGATCTCCATACATATATCCTACATATGCATTGTCGCTCCACCAACTGTTAAATGCTCTCGTTGCTACTTGTCTATTACTACTTGCTTCTCCATTCGCATGGCCACTTGTTCCATCATAGATTAAACGTAACGTTCCATCTCCATTTACTCTAATAATTCTCCAGAATTTATCAGCCATTTTTACATAGTTTCCCGATACTGCTCCTCTATAATAATAACTTGTTCCATCATCATCTTGCGCTGCATACATTCCCATTGTTGAATTATCATAACTATTTACTCTTGCTGTATATGGATAATATGTCATTGTATACGTTTTAGTTCCTGTACTTGAATTTGTACTTGTTGTAAATCCTGTAATTTTATATAACGTTGTACAACTAGTATTTGTACTAACACATGTATAATAATCTTTCCCATCACTAAAGTCTACTGTCTCTGGATCTGTCATTGTATATCCACTTAATGTGTAGTAACCAGTAGTTGGATTAAATGTATAACTATTTGCTATATTGTGATATGTTGTATCATTTCTTGTTGAAGTATTGGTCGCATGATTCTCACTATATACTATAGCTGGACTTGTTACTGTAAAATCAGGAGTTCCCTTGGCTTCGATTGTCTGTTTAGCCGTTTCTATATTAGGTTCTTCTCCTGCAGCCATCGCTATTACACAGTCAGACAAATTATTTATTCCATTTTCTTGACAGAATGTAGCTGATATTGCTGTACTTCCTGCTTTTGGCTCACTTATGTTTCCGGCTTCATCCTCAACATATGCTGTTACAAAATAATCTCCACTACTTAAATTAGTAAATGTATAGTTTGGACTATCACTCTCTATATATGTTTTTCCACTATCTTTACTATAGTAATATTTATATACTCCACTATGATCATCATTAGCAGATAATGTTATGGTCATTGTGTTTTCCATTGGTTCTATTTTCATATCAGATAATGTTGGATCTTCACTATCAATCTTATAAGCTTCTGTACATTTTGTTGTTTCGTTTCCTTTTCTATCACTTACTAAGACACATAGTGTCTGTTCATTATTACTTGGCGCAAATTGATATACCCCTTTTCCATCTGTAAGTTCTAAATCAGTAGTTGGTGTACATGTATCATTTGAAGATACACAATATTTAGTATCTTTTATTCCTCCAGCATCACTAGCCTCAACATTTATATTAAGTCCTTTATACCACCCATTCTCACCTTTGACATTATCTCCCATAGTAAGTTTTAACTCAGGGTTCGTATTGTCTAAGGTTGTGAATGGTTTACTTGAAAATACTACCTCTCCATTCACATCTTCGGCTTTTATATACATTGTATAATCTGTGTTTGGCGTTAAGTGGTAAATAGTATAAAAGTTATCCATAGTCTCATACCATTTATCATTATCTAATGAATAATAATACTTGATCGCATTATTCGCACTTATTTCTGCTTTAACACTTGTCTCACCAGGCGTTAAATCGATACCTGTTATTGCTAAAGTATCTTCTATATCGGTATTAGCGCCTGAAAAGTTAGATGAATTCCCTTTTTGTAAGTAATTTAAATCCATACTAAATTCAATGCTAGTTTCTCCTGTCTGTGTTGTTATATTTTCATTATATTTCATAATGACATCAAACTTAGTTGACGTTCCATGAGCCAACTCTTCTCCTGATGTTATTCCATCTACCTTAAACTGAATAACATCTTGGCTAGCCATATTGATTTTAATACTATCAAGTACAGCATCTATTGTTCCTAAATTAGATACAGTTACTTCATAGGTTACCTCATCACCTGGCACATAGAAATTAGCTTCCATATTAGCTGTTAACGCATCGAAGTTATAAGATACATTCTCAGCTTCTCCTATTTCTTGTTTTAACTGTAAGTCAGTTATTTCTATATCCCACTTACTTGTGACCATACTACTTCCTTTAATATCTAACTTACTTGAAAACGCACTATATCCTACTGTCATGATTAGTAGTAAACATAAAAGTCCAGCCAATATCATCTTTCTTTTTCGTTTATTTTTATACATACACTCACCTACTTATTTTAAATTATAGTAATTACTCTCTGTCGAATTCTATCATATTATTGTACTTTAACTTAATTATATAACATGAAAAATAATTTTGCAAGGCATTTGCAAGACAGTTGCCTTGTGTTATTTATATGCCTTTTGTATTAAAATTGTAGTAGTAATTGCATTATGTTTATTAGTTAGGAGAGAAAAAATGTTTCAAATAAAACCTGATAGAAAAGAGACAGAAAATAAGACTGTGAGATTCCCAGTGGAATTAATTGAAAAAATAGAAAAGGCTTTAGTTGGAAAGAATGCAACTTTTTCAGCATTTGTTATACAAGCATGTGAATATGCTTTAGATAATATGGAAGTGGAAGAAAAAAAGAAAGTAAAATCTTAATATAAGAATACTTTCTTTATTTTAATTTAATAACAGTTGTAATAATTAGATCAATAATAAATAACATAGTAATTATTATTGTTATAAATTTAGGAATTTTCTTTTCCAATTTGTCTATGAGTGGTTTTATAAAATAAATTACAAATATACTAACAATGCCCCAAACTAATGACATTTCTAGGGAAATATATTTACCGATATTGTATTTATAATTTTTATAATTCCATAGTGTTTCATGAAATAGGTTTTCGATTAATATTCCTCCTATCCATTCAATAATAGTTAATACTATTGTTAATATTACAAAAGTTACTAAAGTTTCTATAAATCTACTTTGATGCATGTTTTTAAATATTTTTCTTGATATTATGATTGTTAATATAGCTCCAAAGCCATATACTGGAGTCCATGGACCATATAAAATTCCACTTGAAAAATGACCAGATACTATTAAAGTAAATATGCCTTCAATGATAAAGCCTAAAAATGAATATATAAAAAAACAATTAAGTAAATACATATTAATCACCTCTTTTAGTATGTATTTTTTAATTGTTTTTAAACATTAAATCTAAAGTGACATATGTCACCATCTTGCATAACGTAGTCTTTACCTTCTAATCTTAATCTTCCAGCTTCTTTAACTTTTAATTCTGAACCATATTTTTTTAAATCATCAAAGCTCATAATTTCAGCTTTAATAAAACCTTTTTGAAAGTCAGTATGAATTATACCAGCACACTCTGGAGCTTTCATGCCTTGTTTATAAGTCCAAGCTCTAACTTCATCTGGTCCGGCAGTTAGATAGGTTGATAAGCCTAATAATTTATAAGATGATTTTATTAATTTATCTAAACCACTTTCTTCAATACCTAAGTCATTTAAAAATTCTTTTTTATCTTCATCATCTAGTTCAGCTAATTCTGCTTCTATTTTAGCGCATATTACAACTACTTCAGCATTTTCTTTATCTGCATATTCTCTTAGTTTTTTTACATAATCATTTTCTGTTGTTATTTCATCTTCGTTAACGTTTGCGACATAGATGATTGGTTTTAATGTTAATAAATTAAATGGTTTTAAGATTTTTAATTCTTCTTCAGTTAAATCTAAGTTTCTTGGATTGATATTTTTTTCTAAATTTTCTTTTAATTTTTCTAATAATTCGGCTTCTTTCATAGCCTCTTTGTCATTGGCGAGTCTGGCTTTTTTACCCATTCTACCTAATCTATTTTCAATTACTTCGAGGTCGGCTAGTTCTAATTCAACATCAATTACTGAGGCATCCCTAATTGGATCGACATTACCAGAAACATGGGTAACATTTGGATCAACAAAGCATCTAACAACTTCACATATGGCATCGACTTCTCTGATATGTGATAAGAATTTATTACCTAAGCCTTCGCCTTTAGAAGCACCTTCTACAAGACCAGCAATATCGGTAAATTCAAAGGTGGCTGGAATTGTTTTTTTTGGTTTATACATATTTTCTAAGAAAGTCACTCTTTCATCTGGGACAGTAACCATTCCAACATTAGGTTCAATAGTTGCGAAAGGATAGTTAGCTGCCAAAATATTTTGTTTTGTTATTGCATTAAATAAAGTTGATTTACCAACATTAGGTAAGCCAACGATTCCTGCTGTTAAACTCATTATTCATCACCAATAAGTATTATAAGTTATTATAAGAAAAAAGTCTAGTTTTCACTAGAACTATTTTTATACAAAATATCTATGTCAACGTAACCATCAATGCCATCTATTTTACCATCATCGCACATTTGCCACATGAAATATTCGCCATCATAATCAGTTTGGTCAGTATAGTGGGCAAGCCAGACTGGAGCTGTGTGATATTTCCATATAGCATTTAAATAATTTTTACTACCATATAAAACACCTTTATAACCGGCATCATCGACTGTTTCAATAAATGTGTTTGCTATTTGATTTAGGCCAAAGATACTAAGCTCCATTTCGTTAAAGGCGTCAAAGCTTTCAAAATCAAAGACAATAGGTAAGTCAATATCATAATCTTTAATTTGTTTAATTACCCAATTAGCTTGCTTTTTTGCTTCTTTTTCACTATCGGCATACGAATAGAAATATACACCAACTTTTAAATCATTTTTTAAGGCATTTTCAATATTTTGTTTAAATGTAGGATCTAAGACATAATCACCACCAGTACCGCTTTGACTACCAACTCTTATCATAACAAAGTATGCACCAGCATTTTTAACTTTTTCAAAATCTATGTCTCCTTGCCATTTAGATACATCAATTCCAATTTCAGTGTTTTCATTTTTGTGATTATTTAAAATATCATTAAAATCAGTATACTCTGGTTCTTCTGGTTCTGAAGATGTCTGAGGAGTAGAAGTGGTTTGATTATTAGTTACTGGTTCGTAAACAGTTAAGTTAAAGTCTTTTTGATAAATATTTTCACTATTATCTTTAGCTATGAAGGTTAAGTTATAGGTCCCTGGGGTATTGATATCATATTCACCTATAATTTCACAAGATGGTTTATTGTCATAGTTATCTACACACATAATGGTGTTTTCTAAATCTAAATCTTGACCAACTTTAGTACGGTAATTATTACTAACCCAAACTAGAGGTTTTTCAGTATCGGTAACATTTACTTCAAAAGTTCCACGTCTTTTTTTATTATCTTTATTTAAGTAAATGAATGTTAGTTCTTGTTTACCTAATGTTTTAGTATCAATTTTATCACTACTTAAAATATCCCCTTCAATGGTATCTATATAATCTTCAATATTTACTTTAGTATAAACTTCAGCGGTTAAATTGCTTTTTAAAGTAAAACCACTATTATCATCGACAATTCTAACATTTAAATAAATTATGAAAGCGGTAATAAAAGCTATAGCAATTAATAATATAACAAATATAATTTTCTTATTAAGTTTTCTCTTCATTTAACCACTTCCCTTTATTTTATTTTATCAAAATCTAATAAAAACTCCAACTATAAAGTTGGAGCGGCAGCTGTTGGTCCGAGTGGTAGGCCAATAACGAAGAAGCCTATAACAATAATGAACCAAATAACTGCGAAGATTAATGCGGTTGGTCTTAATAGTTTTAAAGTTCCAAACACAGTAATTTTATTACTTTCTTTATTGTTGTATTTTTCTAAGAAAGCAAGCATAACAATGAAATATACGAAGAATGGGGTTATTCCTTTTCCAACACTATCAGCTGCTTTAAAAATAAATTGGGTAAAGTCTGGGGTGATATTAGCTTTCATGAATAGTGGGACTAGAATAGGGGATGTGAGCGTCCATTTGGTTATAGCATCTGGTATTAAGAATGACATGATAACAATTACTAAGAACATAGTAATTATTAATGGCAATCCTGTAAATTCTAAATTACTCATAAATGAGATTAACCAAGATGCGACAACTGTTCCTAAGTTAGTCCAATTTAAAATACTAACAAGTAAAGAAGCGAAGAACATTAAGATAAACATATAACCTAGATTATCAAATTCTTTTGAAAGTCCAACACTAAAGTCATTAGTGTTTTTTATATTTTTAGAGATGAAACCATATATTCCTGAGCAAATCATCATAATAATTAAGAAGACGAATGCAAAAGCATCAGTAAATGGGGCATCTGGTCCAAGTAATTGAGCAACATAATCTCTTTGGGAATTGTCTAACAAAATTCCAGAACCAGGTAAACCTGGAATAATTGTATATAAGAATACTAACATTAATACTATAAAGGCAACAGTGCTAAATAATAATCCTTTTTTAGATATAACTAAATTATCTTCTTCTTTAATTGATTCTTTAACTTTTGGTCTTAAAATATTTTCAACGACAAGGGTTCCAATTATAGATAAAATAAATGTGGCAGCCACCATAGCGTAAGAATTTGACCAAGCATTAAATATGTAATCTTCATCTACATCAACCACAGCAGCAGCTCTAGTTAGTAAACCTAGTTGATAGTCATCATAGTTAAAGACAAGTCCGGCTCCATATCCCATACTAACACCGATAAAAGCAGTTAAAATTCCAAGCATGGAATTACGGCCTAAATATTGATAAATAACAGCTGTAAGTGGCAACACTAAGATAAATCCATATTCACCAAGGAATGATGAGATGATACCAGCAAATAAGGTAAAGAATGTTACTACTCCAGGTTTTAATCTTTTTAATGGAGTAAATATAGCTTTAAATAATCCGCTAGCTTTACCAATTGACACAGCCATTAAAGAGATGATTAAGAGTACTAACGGTTCAAAGTTTTTGAATGTATCAACTGGAGAAGAGAAGAAGTAAGCTAGTCCTTCTTTTGAAAAGATACTTCTTACCGTAACCATCGAAGTTTCAAGGCTTTGATTATTAATACTAGTAATTTCGCCTTGAATGCCTATCGCAGAACAAATGGCACTTATAATCATAATTAATATTGTTAAAATTATTATGGTTATAACAGGACCTAATAATATTTTTTTCTTCTTTTTCATGGATGGCCTCCTTAAATTTTGATTGTTTTTTTCATCTTTTTATTAAATTCGATTCTTGGAAGCATAATACTGCGTCCACAACCTAAGCATTTTATTTTTATATCAGCACCTAACCTAGTAATTTCCCATTCATTATGTCCACATGGATGGGCTTTTTTCATAATGACAATACTACCTAATTTATAATCAGACATTATGAACATCCACCTTATTATATGATAGAGTTAGGTTATGGGCTTCAGCTTCCTTTAGTACTTCTTTTAATAATATTCGGTTAAATTCAAAGTTTTTCATTGGTGGCACTTCAGCTTCAATACGATATACCACAGAATCATTAGTTAATTCTTCAATACCTAATATAGCAATTGGTTTTTGAAGATAATTTACTTTTTTACTAGCATTATCAATGGCTTTTTGAAGTACTTTTTCAGTTTCTTCTATTTTATTATCATAAGATAGTCCGATATCAACCACACATATAGCATTCATAATACTATAATTGATAACATCGTTCATATTTCGATTGTTAATTATTTTTACTTCACCGGTATAAGCTCTTATTTTGGTTGTTTTTAAACCTAAATAAATAACATTTCCTCTAAAGTTTCCTATTTGTATATTGTCTCCTACTTTAAATTGATCTTCGGTTAAAACGTCAGCTCCACCTAAAAAATCTTTAATCATATCTTGCATGGCTAAACCAGCGACGGCACCGGCAACACCTAATGAAGCAAGTAAGGCTTTCGTATCAACCCCCCATGTTGCTAGTACAGTAAGTAGGGCAATAATTAATATAATATATTTAATTATATTATTTAAAATAGTTAATAAAGTCAAAGCTTTTTTATTAGATCGTCTGCGAGCTTTTTTTAGAAAAAAATTACTCATAATTTGTTTAATTATAAAATATAAAATGAAAGCACTAACAATAATACATATTGTAGTAATAACTTCTTTTGTAAATATACTTTCCATTTATCTACTCCTTTATATTTAAAATTTCTAAAATTCTATTTAAATCAGCAGTATTAGTAAAGGAAATTTCTATTTTTTTATCTTTAATTTTTACTTTAGTGTCTAATTTATCTCTTAACAAATCTTGAACATATGTATATTCATTGTTTTTAGGTTTTCTAATTGTTTGATGTTTTTTTGGTGCACTTTCACTTTGAGCTTCAACATCTCTAACTGTTAGACCCTTTTCATTAATGTCATTAGCCATTTTAACAATTTCATCTTTATCTTCTAATTTACTTAAAGCTCTAGCATGTCCCATGGTAAGTTTACCAGTAGTAATCATATCTTGAACTTCACCCGGAAGACGTAAAAGACCTAACATATTTGTAATATGGCTTCGGCTTTTACTAACTTTTTTAGCTAACTGTTCTTGGGTTAAGTTTAGTTTTTCGATTAAACTTTTATAGGCTTTAGCTTCTTCTAAGGCATTTAAATTTTCTCTTTGAAGATTTTCAAGCAAGGCTATTTCAGCCATTTTTTCATCACTAATTTGTCTAATGATAGCTGGGATTGTTTTTTTACCAGCTATTTTACTAGCTCTAAGTCTTCTTTCACCAGCAATTACATCATAACCTTTAATACTTTTTTTGACGATTATTGGCTGAAAGACACCATTTTCCTTGATTGACTCAGCTAGTTCATTTAAAGCATCTTCATCAAAGATCGTTCTTGGTTGATATGGATTTGGTCTTAAATCATCGATATTTAATTCGACTATTTCCTCATGATTAGTATCTTCGTAAATGTTTTTTTCAAAATCACTAACATTATTGACATTTAAGTTATCTAAATCAAATAATTGTTCTAGGCCTTTACCTAGGGCTCTTCTATTTTCCATTCCTTGAAATCACCTCTTTTGCTA
>CALVRK010000034.1 GCA_944358565.1 uncultured Bacilli bacterium | reverse complement strand
TCGTTTACCTTGAAGGAAAAATTAAAATATGGTATATTATATTTAAAGTAGCAAAGGCTACTTAAAAGAAAGGATGAGAAAATGGAAAGTAAACACAAAAACGCTTTAATTGGTGCCCTTTTAGCAGTAGTATTTGTTATGGCCGTAGGCTATGCCGCATTTGCACAACAACTAACAATTAACGGAAGTGCAGAAATCACTTCAAGATGGGATGTTCATATGGAAAATGATGGTGCAAGCTATAATCCAGAATCTACAATGGGAACAACACCAACAGGATCAGTTGATGTTAAAGAAGGTGGTTTACAAGCAGAATTTACAGCAAACTTTACAAGCCCAGGAGATAAAATCACATATACAATTCCAATTGTAAATGATGGAACTTTAAATGCTAAATTGAATGATATCACTTTGTCAAGTGAGACTCCAGGGATGAATATTCAAGGTTTAGTTGCTACCGATAAAGATGGCAATATCAAATATACTGTTACAAGTCCAGGAGATGGTATTTTAACTGCTAATGGTGGACAGGCTACAATTACAATTGTTGCTGAATTTGTTGATAAAGCTGAAGGCCAAGGAAATGCCCAAAACGTTTCTGCTAAATTAACGGTTACAATGAACTATGTTCAAGCTTAAGCTCAAAATGAGCTTTTTTCTTTCCAAAAATGTCAATAAGTCAAAATGCCCTAAAAATTTCCAAAATTACAGTTGTCAACTTCAAAATGTTATGTTATAATTCAATATAGAATAGTAGGGAAAAATATCAAAAAGGGGTATGATTATGAAAAAGAACCTAATAATATATAGTTTGTTAATTATATATTTAGTATTAAATGTCTTTGTAATTGTCCCACTAAATCTTAACTATTATAATGAAATTATCCATCCGATTATGTGGATTTTCATATGTGGAATTGCTATTTTCCTAAGTCGAGATTCTAGTTTAAGGGTTAAAGGTGAACAAGATAAAACACAAAGTTTAATAATTACACTTATTATTTATATAATCGTTTACTTCTTACTCGGATTGATTTTTGGTTTTGAAAAAACACCTTATTCAAAAGATCTATTTAGTATTTTGAAAAATTTATGGTCTTTTGCAGGACTTATTTTCTTCCAAGAATTTATTAGAGAAGCGTTAGTAAAAAACGAAAAGAAAAAAGCTATAAACTTTATTTTAATGACTATCTTGTTCATGCTAATTAATTTGAATTATTCCAATATTAGTAGTCATTTTACCGATTTAAAAGAAATATTTATTTATTCTTCAACTACTTTAATACCAGCAATATTAGAAAGTGCTTTGGCTACTTATCTAGTATATATAGGAGGAGCTAAATTTTCTATTATTTATAGATTGTTTGTTACCATTCCACCATTTATTGTACCAATTATTCCAAATTTAGATTGGTTTGCTACTGCGATAGTTGGGGTAACTTTGCCACTCGCTATTTATATATATATGAATTATGTTCATGTAAATAGGTCAGAAAGGTTATCTAAAAGAGAAAGAAGAAATTATAACCCTGTGGTATATGCTCCTGTTTTCGCCTTTATTGCTTTGCTTGCAGGCTTTGTTATGGGGCTGTTCAAATACCAACCAATAGCTGTTTTATCTGGTAGTATGTCACCGACCTTTAACCGTGGGGATGCGGTAGTTGTTAATAAACTTACTACTAGAGAAAAAGACGAATTGAAAAAAGGAGACATAATTCAATTTGTCAGTGGAACAAAATATGTTGTTCATAGAATAGTAGAAATTACTAATGATAATAATGGCAACAAGCAGTTTGTTACAAAAGGTGATCACAACAATGCTAATGACGCTGATAAAGTTGCTTTAGAAGATGTAAAAGGAAAAGTATCATTTGTTATACCATTGATTGGATATCCATCAGTATGGCTAAGTGGTGCAATATCATAAGAAGGGGAGAAGAAAAATGAAACAAAAAAACGAAAATGAAATTATCTTAAAACAGTGGATTAGAGTATTCTTATTAATCGCTGTAATCGCCGTTGCGGTGGTATCCATTGTCTCAATTGTTAAAAGCTTAAATCCAGAGCAAGCAGCCAGAGAAAAACTATATTCTTATACTTATAATTCTAATTTGAATTATAAAGTGTATTTAAAGGATAATCAGTTTTTCACATCACCATATATTGGAATGAATAAACAGTATATTACTTCATTAATTGATTATATTGATGTTGATGCAACATATAATTTCCAAAGTACTAAAGAACTTGATTATAATTATACTTATTCAATAGTCGCAACAGCTAAAGGACTATATCAAAACACTGATGGTGAAGATGTTGAAGTATGGTC
Organism: uncultured Bacilli bacterium; assembly: GCA_944358565.1. Taxonomy (GTDB): domain Bacteria; phylum Bacillota_I; class Bacilli_A; order RF39; family UBA660; genus Coprosoma. The sequence goes on along the minus strand of CALVRK010000034.1, from coordinate 7,566 downwards.
AAAAGAATATCCATTAGCTAATCAAGCCAGCCAAAGTGGTACAGGAGATGCCTTTACAATTAATAAAAATATTAAATTAAACTATAATCAATATAACGATATTATGACTGATTTCCGTAATCAATTTGGATTATCACTTGATGCTAGAGTTGATTTAAGTGTCAAAATTAATATTAATGCTGGTTTAGCTGGAGAAAGTGCTAAAGAAATGCAAGCTACAAATACTATGACATTAGAAATACCATTATTACAACAAACTATGAATATTAAACCTAACTATGTAAATAGTGGTGGTGATACAATTTATAAATCAGCTGAAGAAACTGCCGAAATCAATGTTCCATTATTAGTATTTGGTGGTGTATTATTAGTTATCTCATTAGTCGCATTCAAGATCTTAGCTAAGAGTTTACTTGCTGTAACTAGAAAATCTGAATATGTTTTAGCTCTTAATAAAATCTTAAAAGAATACGCTGATATCATTGCTGAAACTCACAATATGCCAGATTTAGAAAAATATGATGTTATCAATGTTAAAAACTTTAATGATTTAGTAGATGTTGAAGAAGAATTGCATTCACCAATACTTTACTTTGAAGTTAAAGAAAACGTTGAAAGTGTATTTGTTATCATAAATAATACGACAGCTTATAAATTTACATTAAGAGAATCTGACTTTGATCATTTTATTAAACAAGATTAGGAATTAAAAATCCTAATCTTTTAAATTAAAAAAGATTAAATTAAATCTTTAATCTCTTTCGCATTTTCATCAAATAAAATAATGCGACCTTTTTGACCTTTCAAATTAATATTTTGATGGTGTAAAATTGTCGTATATTCACCATGAATAATTGGAAAATAATTACCTGTATTATTTTTTAAATATTTTCCATCTTTTCTAAATGTTTTTAAAATCATTAAATCAGGTTTTCCATAAACAATCTTCTCGGTAGGATAACAATATTTTTCCATCTCATAGTTAGTAACTTCTGGTGAAATAGTTGATATCTTAACTCCTAAACTATGTAAAAAATTAACCGTTTCGCTATTTGTGATATTAAGTGGGTAATCAGCAATCACTATATTGTTTTTACTATATTTGTAAATACCACCAAGTTCACTTATTAATAATTTTTCACCATTATAACATGGAAAATTATGCATTATCCTAGGTAATTTATAAAATACATTTTTATCTTTATATTTTAAATATAAATTATAATCTTCAGTGTATATTCTCATTTTTCCTAAAACCAATTTAAGTTGCTCTTCATTTCTAACTAAAATACTTTTAGAATTATTTGCGTTATTAATAATTCTTTTTTCGTATTTAAAACTGATTTTATTATTACACTCACATCTTTTTAAAATAAGTTCATCACAAACTTTTCTTCTAAGTTCGTTGAGAAAACTCATCGGAACAAATACATCATCTAACAAAACATCACATTTCTCTAAATAAAATGGAGTAGAGCCAAGTTTGTTTAATTTAGAATATATTTCATCTTTAGTTGTTGGTTTATTTTTCGCTTTATCTAAAATAATCGACTTTTCAGTAATCTTATTAGTTCCATCGCTGATAATTAACTCCAAATTTTGATTGACCAAAGCTTTTAACTTAAATTCTATTGGAATTTTTTTAAAATTAATTTTACTAGTCATATCCATCAATTTCTTAGAAACCGTTTTATTCACATTATCTTTATGACTAAGGCCAATTTTATTATCGACTATTGCAACTTCGCCTTTATTTACGTTATTCACAAGTAATCCTTTGTCATTATAAAGTTTATTGACAATCATTCCTTTAGAACTTTCACAAAACCTTATTCCATCTTCTTGAAATAAACTATAATTTAATTTAATAAATAATTTTTGTTCGTTAAATTTAATTACTTTACCAAGTGAAGAACCTAAATGATTTGGCGTTTTAGTATTATAAATATTATCATTGAATAAATATCCTTGTGTAAACTCTCTATTGAAAAGTGTTGTTAAATTATACATCTCTTCTTCACTAATCATAGGATTACCACCAGAGTAATATTCATCAATAATTCTTCGGTATACTTTGGTTACATAACCTACGTATTCTGGACTTTTCATTCTGCCTTCAATTTTTAAACTATCAATTTTTAAATCTAATATTGCCTTGATATTATTAACAGTACATAGTTCCTTAGTGCTTAATAAATATTTACCATTAGTTTTTATTTCATTTTTATCATATAATTTATAAGGTAATCTGCACGAACCTACGCAGCTGCCTCTGTTACCACTTCTACCGCCATTTAAACTACTAAATAGACATTGTCCGCTATAAGATACACATAAAGCTCCATGAATGAATATTTCCTTCTCAATTGGACATTTTAAAGCTTTTATTTCATCAATACTCATCTCTCTAGCCAAGACAGCTCTAGTAACTCCCATATCGTGAAGTAAATATAAACTCTCATCATTATGACAATTAATTTGAGTCGATGCATGAATCTCTAAATTAGGAATTAATCTTCTAACTAAACTTATCATTCCAATATCCTGCATAATTACAGCATCCACACCGATTTCATATAAAAATTTCATATAATCTAAAAACTGTTCTATTTCATTTTCAAAAACTACTGTATTAGCTGTTACATATAATTTAACTCCATATATATGGCAATATCTAACAGCTTCCTTTAGATTTGAATTAGAAAAGTTAGGTGCGAAAGCTCTAGCGCCAAACATTTTCCCACCAACATAAATAGCATCTGCACCATTATTACAAGCAGCTATCAAAGTATCCATGTCCCCAGCTGGACTTAAAAGTTCAGTTTTCATTGCACCACCTCATAAAAATACATCAGTATTATATCACGTGTCGGTTGACTTTGACCACTAATTAATTTATAATCTAAATTAGAATAGGTGATCACATGAAAAGAAATAAAAGAGGTTTTACATTAGTTGAATTAATTGCGGTTGTTGCCATATTAGGTTTAATTGCTTTAATTGTTTATCCGGCTATTGGGTCAGTAATCAGAAACTCTAGGGAAAGCGCTTATAATGACCAAGTGGCAGTTATTGAATCAGCAGCTAAAAACTGGAGTATTGATAATGCAAGCACACTTCCAGATAATGGAACGGTCTATCGCCTTTCAGTTACTACATTATTAGAAGAAGGATATATAACAGATGATGAAGTTAAAGATCCTCGTAATAGTAGTAAAAATTTAACTGGTAATGTTGAAATAAAATACGATAGTTCTATTAAACAATTTACGTATAAATATGTTGATACCGCATCTAAATCAAATGATGTTTCTATAAACAATCTATCGGCAACTATTATTAATAATTCTAAAAAAAAAGATGTTTTAGTAGCTGATGGAGGCATTTATAAAGGAGATAATCCCGATAATTATCTAAAATTAAATGGTAAATTATGGCGCATTTTGAGTAATAATAGCGATGGTAGTATTAAAATTATCAGTAATGAACAAACTGCTCAAATTTCTTGGGATAATGATGGTCATACCGATTTTAATGATTCTACGGTCAAAACTTATTTAAATAGTACATTTTATAATAGTCTAAATAGTGTTGAAGAATTTAAATCATCTAATTTTTGTTTAACTTATAATGATGATAAGTGTATTAATAGTGAAAATATTACAGTTGGTCTTTTAACTACTGAAGATTACTTAAATGCTTCTAATAATTTAAAATGTATTTTAGGTAATGAAGCAGAATGTACTGTTGGAAATTATTTGTCAGATTTTTCTTTAGCAAATGGTGCGGAGTATACTTTAAACAGTGTGAGTGGTAATATTTATGTGATAAATAACGGCTTAATTAGTACTGTAAATAGTACTGAAACTTTGAATGTTCGTCCAGTTTTAACAGTTGATGAAAATGTGAAAATAATTGGGGGAACAGGTTCAAAAACAAATCCTTATCTTGTTAGTGCCATTTGAAAATTAATATAAAATATAGTATAATGAATAGGGTGATATAATGAATAACTTTTTTAAAACTCACAAAAAAGAGTGCATGATTGGTGGAATTGTATTTTTAATTATACTTTTTTTGATATTAATATGGCTGTTTATCGTTCCACTTTTCAGTAATAATAAATATGGGGATCGTCTTGATGGTGTTGAAAAACATAAAATATCATCAGATACTGTTAAAGATATTGAATCATCTTTAAAAGAAGTAGATAAAGTAACTGATGTTATTTATCATAATGAAGGACGTATTTTAAACTTTATTATTACTGTCAGCAGTGATATGAATGCGGAGGATGCTAAAAAATTAGGAGACACTATTTTAGATAAAATTTCAGACGGTGACAAAGAATACTATGATATTCAAATTTTAATCGATACTGAAGACGAAAATGATAATTATCCTATTGCTGGATACAAACATAAAACAGAAGATAATTTTACATATGGAAAAGGAGTCGAAAGCAGTGAATAAAAAAATCGGAATAATAGCCATAGTAGTTGTATTAATTTTAGGGTCTATCGGCGTAGTCCGTTTTTTTACTAAAGAAGACCAAAATACTGCTTTAACTGTGGTTGAAAAAAAATGGATTGAAGATAACAAAAATAACGTCATTGATTTTGCCGCATTAAATGATGTTCCAATTGTCAGTGACAATGGTGATGGGTTACTTTTTGACTTTTTAGATGATTTAGAAACTGAAACTGATCTTGAATTCAATAAACTATCATATGATGCTGGTGAAGATAGCGCGACTAAATATTCACTTACTAAACAAAGTGAGGTAAAGGCAGATGATTTAGTTTTATATCAAGATAACTATATTTTAGTAACCAAAGAAAATAAATATTATAATGATGTTGATGAAATACAAAACTTAACAGTTGGCCTTTTAAATAACGATCAAAAGATTATTGAGGATTATTTAGCTGGTTCAACTAATATTACTTATAAAACATATGAATCCAATGAAGCTGTTTTAAATGCTTTAACTAACAATGAAGTAACAGCTATTGTTTTACCAAAAATCGACTATTTAGAAAATATTTTATCATCATCTGACATGCATATATCTTATAATATCACTGAATATCAAATAAATTATGTAATTACTTTAGGTGATAACGAGAAATTAAATACCATTCTTACTAAATATTTTAATAGATGGAAAGAAAGAAATATTGAGGATTCTTTCAATACATATTTAGCTAGTACTTATTTTAATTATAAAGATATTTCTGAGAAAGACCAGACAGATTTTCGAAGTAAAAGATATACTTATGGTTTTGTGGCTAATGCACCATATGATGTTACAAGAAATGGTAGTATGCAAGGATTTAATCATTCTATAATTAGTGATTTTGCCTCTACCGCTGGAATTGAAATTGATTATAAACAATACTCTTCTATTGAAAGTATGCTTAATGATTTTAAAAATGGTGATTTAGATTTAATTTTAAATAATTTTAATAATAGCGGCTTAGATAATATTTATCGAACTATTCCAGTTTATGACAGTAAAATAGCTGTTATCACAGATAAAGACACTGATCTTGTTGTCAATAATGTATCTTCATTAAAAGGTCGAACTATTTTAACAATTAAAAATAGTAAAATATCTAAATATTTAAAGTCAAATGATATTAAAACCAAAGAATTTGATAATATTAGAGATTTAATTGACAATATCAAAGATGCGGATGTTGCAGCTATCGATGAATATAACTATGATTATTATGTTAGATCTGATTTAAAAGATTATAAAAACCTTCATACTTTAGATATTGAAAATAATTATGGATTTATTTCTAAAGATGATAGTAAAGATAAACATTTAAATGAATTTTTTAATTTTTATCTTTCATTTATAAATACAAAAGAAATAACTCATGAAAGTTATAGAAATTTACTTTTGGAAAATAATAATAGTAAGAACTTACAATTAATTTTAAGTTGTTTAGCTATCTTTTTACTTTTAGTAGCAGCTATTATCACTAAATTTGTTTTAGGTAAGAAAAAAGATATTAATAGTAAACTTTCAAAAACTGATAAACTTCGTTATATTGATACTCTAACATCTCTTAAAAATCGTAATTATTTAAATGATAATATGGAAGCTTGGGATAATAGCGAAGCTTATCCACAATCAGTAATAATTATTGATTTAAATAATATCGCTTATATCAATGATAATTTTGGTCATGCAGAAGGTGATAAGATTATTGTTGAAGCGGCTAGTATTTTAATCAATCATCAGTTAAAAGATAGTGAAATTTTAAGAACTAATGGTAATGAATTTTTAATCTTTATTGTTGGCCACGATGAAAAATCAATTGTTACATATATTAGAAAATTAAATAAAGAATTTAAAGAATTGTCACATGGTTTTGGAGCAGCTATTGGATATAGTATGATTAATGATGAAATCAAAACTATTGATGATGCGATAAATGAAGCTACCTTAGATATGCGTAGTAATAAAGAAGAAATTAAAAATTAAAAGGAAAGGGAAGAGGCAGTATGATAAAATCTTACTTAAAGCGAATATTTGATCTAATTACTAGGTCAGAAATGAAAATATTACCAGGTCAACTTGCCTTTTTTCTTGTTTTAGCTATTTTTCCATTACTTACTTTGTTCGGTTATATTGGATCGAAAATGTTATTCTTTATCGAACCTTTAATTGACACAATTGGAAAAATTGTTCCAGAAAATGTAATGCAAATAATTTTGCCATTCATTGAAAGTAGTCATATTACTGGAAATGTTCTATTTTTTATGATTGTTGGATTTATCTTGGTTTCTAATGGAACATATTCAATAATTATAACTTCAAATGAACTTTATAATATTAAAAATGATGATTATATTAAAGATCGAGTTAAAGCTTTCTTTATGATTATTTTATTGATGTTTCTATTTATCTTTATCTTTGTCGTTTTAGCTTATGGTAATATCATCGTTGAAAAAATAATGAGTTTAAGTGTTTTATCTCAAATAACTTCTCATATATATTTGGTTTTTGTCTTATTAAAATGGCCAATAGCGTTTGTCTTAATATTTTGGATTTTAAAAATTATATATACTATTTCACCAGATGAAAAAATATCTAGTAAACATATGAATAAAGGAGCTTTATTTACAACTGTGTGCTGGATAGTAACAACATCTATCTATTCATATTATGTTTCTAATTTGGCCAATTACACCTTATTTTATGGTAGTATCTCAGGAATCATAGTCATGATGATTTGGATATATATTTTAGCATATATCTTCGTCATGGGTATTGCCATAAATGCGGATGAATATAATCTTTTTAAAAAAAAGAATAAAAAAGAAAAAGTAGAAGACAATAAATAATGGGCATATATTTATTACCGGTATATGCTCACCCGCAGACTACTAGTACTGAAAAGATTTAACAGTGAATCTAAACCAGTATTAAAGGTAATAGTCTCCTAGTGACGCTAGTCGTCACTTTTTAGTATACTAGGAATTTGCTTTGTAAAAGGTAAAAGTTTGCAAGAAGTTATTTACAAGAACGTTTGTATGTGCTATAGTGGA
>CALVRK010000033.1 GCA_944358565.1 uncultured Bacilli bacterium | reverse complement strand
AAGATAGTATGCTTTAGCATAGTATGACTTTCAGTCATCACTACAAACCCTGCACTTTCAGTGCAGGGTGGTTGATAATTTATAATATAACTTATTTTAATAAGCAACTGTTACTAATAATGAATAGATTCTCAAAAGTGAAAAGGTGGTAGTAGATAAAATCACTGTATCATTATATTTTAAAAAAACATATGTAAACCGACATAAAAAGTAAAGAAAAAAATCAAATTTCCTTTACTTTTTTTTATGTAAATAGTAAAATGGTGGTATAAAGTGAAAATAAGTGGGGAAAAGTGGGTGATAAAATGTTCATGGGTGAATACCATCAAAAGATTGATGAAAAAGGACGTTTAACTATTCCTGCTAAAATAAGATATGAATTAGGTGATAATTTCATAATAACCCGCGGTTTAGATGGATGTTTATTCATCTACAAAAAAGAAACATGGGAAAAGATTATTAATCATTACCAAGAGCTTCCTAATGTTAAAGAAGCTAGAAACTTCATGAGATTTTTCTTATCAGGGGCAACCCCACAAAACTTTGATAAACAAGGAAGAATCAACATTTCATCTCCACTTATCAAATATGCCGGTTTATCTAAAGATACAATTGTCATTGGTGTTGGTGATAGACTAGAAATATGGAGTAGTGATAGATGGAATAAATTCATCGAAGATAATGAAGATAATTTCTCCGAAATGGCTGACAACTTATTTTCACAAAATTTGAATTAGGAGGAAAAACATGCATGAGAGTGTTTTACTAACTGAAAGTATTAACTATCTAAATTTAAATGACCAAAGCATCATTGTCGATTGTACTTTAGGTTATGGTGGACACAGCAGTCAAATCCTAAAACAAATACCAAATGGTTACCTATATGCTTTTGATCAAGATAAAGAAGCTATTAAATCAGCTGACCAGAAATTAAAAGCTATTAGAGATAACTATGAAATTATTAATACTAACTTTGTTAATATAAAAGAAGAAATAACCAAAAGAATAGATCATGTTGATGGAATCTTATTCGATCTAGGAGTTTCATCACCTCAGTTAGATGAGGCTAGTAGGGGATTTAGTTTTCATAAAGAAGCCCCATTAGATATGCGTATGAATAGAGATCAAAAGCTAAGTGCTTATGATGTTGTAAACACTTATGCTCAAGAAGATCTAATTAAAATATTTAAGGTTTATGGTGAAGAAAAATACGCTAATAGTATCGCTAAAGGTATTATTAAAGCAAGAGAAAACAAAGATATTAAAACAACGTTGGAATTATCAGAAATTATCAAAGCTAATGTTCCCGAAAAATACCGAAAAAAAGGACATCCAGCCAGAAAAGTTTTCCAAGCTATCCGAATTGAGGTAAACGATGAATTAAACGTCTTTGAAAAAGCCTTGAAAGATGCTTTAAATTTAATAAAAGTTGGTGGTAGAATTTGTGTTATCACCTTCCACTCCCTAGAAGATAGAATTTGTAAAAATGTATTTAATGAAGTAAGTATGATTCCTAAAGAATTACAAAACTTACCAATTATCCCTGATGAATACAAACCAAAATACAAAGTAATTGCTAATATCAAACCATCAGATGAAGAGATAGAAAAGAATAATCGCTCTAGAAGTGCGAGACTCAGAGTAATAGAAAGGAGCTTATAACATGGCTAAAAAGAAAAACAAAACAAAAATAACCAAAGGTGAAAGAATGTTATATTTTTATGCTACTGTTGCCTTCTTTTTAATGCTTGGTTTAAAAATATTTTGTGGCGCTTCTATCGGTGAAATGAAAATGAGCATCGAAGAAAAAAGATATAATATTGAAAAGCAAGAAAAAACTAATGAAAGTTTAACTATGCAAGTAAACGAACTAACGTCTTTCGAAAATGTTCAAAAAGTCGTCAAAGAAATGGGACTAGCTTATAATAACAATAATATAATCGTTATAGATAAATAGGGTGGTGATTAAATGACCAAAAAAACACAAAAAAATATCGAATGGAAAACCCCAAGAAAAATCTTTCTTGTTTTTTTCTTTTTAATATTGGTTCTTTTTGGTCGCTATTGCTATCTAGCACTATCTCCAACTATTAATGGTAGAGACATGAAAGTCTTTGCTTCTAATCGTAATACTGTATCATCTGTGTTAAAAGCCAAAAGAGGAACTATTTATGATATGAGTGGTAATGTTTTAGCGCAAACAGTTTCTTCATATACCTTAATTGCTTACTTAGATGAAGATAGAAGTACTAAAACTCAAATAAATCATGTTAAAGATATTGAGGCAACCGCTAAAGCCCTCGCGCCTGTTTTAGAAACGGATGAACAAAGTTTAAAAGACCGCCTTCAAAAAGGTAAAGATGAAGGAAAATACCAAATTGAGTTTGGTAGTGCCGGTAAAAATTTAACTGAACTCAAAAAAGGAGAAATTGAAGATTTAAACTTACCTGGTCTTGACTTTGAAGAAAGCTATCAAAGATATTACCCTAATGGAGACTTTGCTTCATATATTTTAGGTTATGCTAAAGCTAATGAACTTATCGACAAAAATGGTAATCCATTTACTTCTATTGATGGAGAACTTGGTATTGAAGCTAAATTTGACGATGACTTAAAAGGCACCGATGGCTATTTGATGTATCAGCAAGATCGTTTTGGATATAAAATTCCTGATACTAAAGAAGAACGCATCGATGCTTTAGATGGAAAAAATATATACTTAACTTTGGATTCTAGTATTCAAAGATTTGCCGAAACTGAAGTAAAAAACATGCAAGAAAAATATGAACCCGAGTGGACGATGATAGCTGTTATGGATGCCAAAACCGGTGATATTCTAGCAAGCGCCTCAACTCCATCATTTAATCCTAACTTACGTAATATTACTAGTTATGAAAACCCATTAGTATCTAATGCCTTTGAACCAGGTTCAACTATGAAAATATATACCTATATGTGTGCTATTGATAAAGGAACATATAAAGGTGATGAAACCTTCAAATCTGGTAGTATTGAAGTTGCTGACGCGGTAATCAGAGACTGGAATAACACCGGATGGGGAACGATTAATTATGATAAAGGTTTCGAATATTCATCAAATGTCGGAGTAAGTACTATGATAAATCATTTTATTGACCGCGATGAATTAAAAGATTGCTTTAGAAAATATGGCTTTGGACAGTCAACAGGTATTGACCTATCTAGAGAATTATCTGGTAACTTAGGTTTCCAATATCCAGTAGAAGTTGCCAATGCCGCTTTTGGTCAAGGTATAACCACTACTGCGATCCAACACCTTAAAGCCTTATCGATGATTGCCAACGATGGACAAGAATTAACCCCACATATTGTTTCTAAAATTGTCGATCCAAACACTGGAAAAACAACATATAAGCGTAAAGTTGAAAAAACAGCCAAATTAGTTAAACAAACAACTATCGATAAAATAAAAGATTTAATGGATAATGTTGTCAATAGTGATGACCGCGAGGCCACTGGTAAAAGATATCATATTGATGGTTTCGATGTCATTGGTAAAACTGGAACATCACAAATATATAATGAAAAAACAGGCGGATATTTAAAAGGTTCAAATGATTACATTTATTCATTTGCTGGAATGTATCCAAAAGATAATCCCGAAATCATTATTTATGCTGCTATCAAACAGCCTAATATTGGTTCATCTAGTACTTTAAGCACTTCAATAAATACTTTGATGCAAAACATTGCTAAATATAAAAATATGTTTGAAGAAGAAACTAATAATAATAGTAGTGTAACTTCCTTAACTTTAGATTCTTATATTAATCAAAAAGTTACTGATGTTAAAGAGGTTATGGATCAAAATCATATTACAACAACTATTATTGGTAATGGTGATAAAGTTATAAATCAATATCCAAACAAAGGTGAGACCGTGTTATCATATGATAGAGTATTCTTAATTACTAATGGTAATCAAGGCGCTATGCCTGACTTAACCGGTTATACTAGATCAGAAGCCATTTATTTAATGAAAACTTTAGGTTATGATTATGAACTTGAAGGTTATGGCTACGTTAGTGCTCAAAGTATTAAAGCCGGTGAAATTGTCGGTGATAATACGGTTAAAATAACTTTGAATGAAAAGCAGGCATAACGGAACTACAATCCGTGATGTAAAGCTAAAAAAAGGCGAATTTTCCATTCGTCTTTTACTTTGTCCTAACATGATTTTCAAAAATTTTATTTAATTTTTTATCAGGATAATGCATATCTAAAAATACTTCAACTTGATTACTAGGCTCTATGCCGTGAGCACGCTCACTTTGCCTTAAACAAGCCACAATTGAAATAATAATATCAGCTATCATAAATACTATTAATATAATAGTTAATATATTTCCCGTTTTAACCGGCATTTTCTCAATTAAATTTGATAAAAACGGATATATAATTTTCATAACTAATAAAGCTAAAACACCCCAAAGTAGCATGTATTTCAAACTTGTTCTTCCACCAATATTAAATAACTGATGACTGTAATCCCAAGATATCGTGCCAAACACCTTTTCTTGAATTAATGAAAATAAGTATTCACTACCACCACCTAATAACATTCCGCCAAGAAATATAAGCCCAGGATTTTTAATTTTTGAAAGAAATATAACAAAGAAAACTAAACCTAAACCATAAACTGGATTAAGTGGTCCATATATTAAACCGCGTCTACTAACCCAGTCACCAAAATGAACAAAATGATTGATCATCTCAAACACACACCCAAAAACACAGCCAATCATAAATAACCAAAAGATTTTCTTAAAACAAATACCTTTCGCAAAGGCCTCTTCTTTTTGCTTCATATACAACCTCACAACAAAAAATTCACATCATTAACACAATAGTATATCATTATGAATTAATTGTCAAACCGGCAAAAATAAGGTATAATCAAAATATAGCAAAGCCAAGGTGATATAGCATGATAAAATTTTTTAAAAACCATTTAAATCTGATCGGACACCGCGTATTTTTAGTTCCTCTAATCATGATAATTCAGATTGCTATAATTTTTTTAATGACCGTTGAATTTTACAATTATTTTATTTTTTTCTATATTATATGTAGTATATTTAGTTTGCTTATGGTCTTGCACATCATCAATAGTAGGGCCAACCCAGGTTACAAAATAGCTTGGATTATTCCAATTATGGCTTTTCCGATTTTTGGATTACTTTTATATGTTTTATTTGGTGGTAATCAGTTAAGTAAAAGACAAAAAGCTAAAATGCGAAATATATATTATAAACAGCTTAAATATAAAGACACTCATAACATCGTTATGAGTGAACTTAGATATGATAACCTGTCAGCCTATAATCAAGTGAAATATATTAGTGACTATTCAATGACTAATGTTTGTAAACACACCAAAACGACATATTTATCTAATGGTAAAATTTATTATAATAAATTATTAGAAGCCATTAAAAGTGCCAAAAAATATATTTTCCTAGAATATTTTATTATAGGAGAAGGCAAAATGTGGAATACTATCTTAGACATATTAAAACAAAAAGTTCAAGATGGTATTGAAGTAAGAATAATTTATGATGACTTTGGCTGTATTATGACATTACCTAATCATTATGATAAAACTTTAGAAAAATATGGTATCAAAGCAGCTGTCTTTAATCGCTTTGTTCCTAATTTGAAATCAAAATTTAATAATCGCGATCATAGAAAAATTGCCGTTATAGATGGCCACATCGCTTTTACAGGTGGTATTAATCTTGCTGATGAATACATAGGGGAAAAAGTTCGCTTTGGTCATTGGAAAGATAATGGTATTATGTTAGAAGGACAGGCCGTTTGGAATTTTACAGTCTTATTTTTATCGATGTGGGATTTCATTAAAGAAGAAGATGAAGACTATGAAAAATATCATTCTACTTATGAATATGAAACATCTTCTGATGGTTATGTCATTCCTTATGCTGATAGCCCATGGGATAATGAAGCTGTAGGCGAAACTGTTTATTTAAATTTAATTAATAAAGCAAATAGATATGTTTATATCACTACACCTTATTTAGTTTTAGATAATGAAATGATCACCGCTTTATGTACCGCCGCTAAAAGAGGCGTTGATGTTAGAATTATAACTCCTGGTATTCCTGATAAAAAACTTGTCAGCGAAGTTACTAAAGCTTATTATGATCAGCTTATAGCAAGTGGCGTTAGAATTTATGAATACACTAAAGGTTTTATTCATGCAAAAACCTTTGTTGTCGATGATGAATATTCAACTATTGGTACGGTCAATCTAGATTACCGAAGTCTTTACCTGCACTTTGAGTGTGGAGTTTGGTTATATGATTGTTCGGTTATATTTACAATTAAAAAAGATTTCACGTTAACTTTAAAAGAGTGCCGTGAAATCAAATTTAAAAACTTAGGTAAATTAACTTGGTTTAATTCACTTAAAAGACAAATATTAAAGGCTTTTGCCCCATTAATGTAAGGAGAGAGAATATGAAAAAAATATTAATCATTATGTTTGCTGTATTTATTTTAACTGGCTGTGCCAATAGTGGTGAACAGTTTACATGTATTATTAATAATAGTGAAGCAGTATTCACTATAAAAGATGGTATTATTACCTCATACACCTTAGATGGTGAGAAACAAAGTAGAAGTACTATTGATGAGATCAATGGAACTTATTTTACTAGTAGTACAAATACTGAAGAAGGGAAAGCAGCTCTAACAAACTATGTAAATTCATTAAATGGTAGTTGTAATTTTTAAAATATGAAAAAGAAGTATGTTATATTTGTTGTTTTAATTATTGTAATCTTTATATCTGGACTTTATTTGCTAAAAAAAGAATCGCAAAATGAACCTAAACAAGAAAAAAAGACCGAAGAAGTAAAAAAAGAAGAACCTAAAATAAGCAAATTATCTTTGATCATGGTTGGTGATGCCCTATTGCACGGTTCAGTATATCGTGATGCTTATAAAAACGGCGTATATAACTTTGACTCTCAATTAGAGTATATAAAACCAATTGTTCAAAATTATGATTTAGCTTTTTATAATCAAGAAAGTATCTTAGGGGGAACAGAGCTTGGTTTATCTGATTATCCAGCCTTCAATTCTCCTCAGGAATTTGGTGATGCTATGGTAAATTCCGGCTTTAACTTAGTTTCTTTAGCTAATAATCATACGATGGATAGAGGTGAAAAGGCTGTATTAAATTCTTGTGAATATTGGAAAAGTAAAGAAAATGTTTTAGCCGCTGGTAGTTATTGTTCTAAAGAAGATTCTGAAGCCATTCAAATAAGAGAAAAAAATGGTATTAAATATACCATGTTAGCTTATACATATGGTACAAATGGTATATCTGTACCTCAAGGTAAAGAATATCTAGTCAATTTATATAGTGATGAAAAAGCAAAAAGTGATATTGAAAAGGTTAGAGATAAAGTAGATTTATTAATTGTATCTATGCACTGGGGAACCGAATATCAAGCCGAACCCACTGAAGAGCAAAAACGCGAAGCCGAATATCTTTCATCGTTAGGTGTCGATATAATAATTGGTACTCATCCTCATATTATTGAACCGATTACATATATTAATAATACATTAGTTATTTATTCTTTAGGTAATTTTATTTCAGCGCAAAGTACCAATAACGATTATAATACCATGGTTGAATTAATGACATCAGTTGACATTATAAAAGAAGAAAAGGATGGACAAACCTCCATAAAATTAGATAATTTAAATAATGAACTTTTATTTAATTACTATAAAAAGGGTAGTAAGTGGACTGATTTTAAAGTTATTCCATTTAGCCAGATGAACTCGAGTTATAACTCTGATTATCAAAGACTTTATAATAAATATAGTGCTGTAGTTAGAATGTATAATAAAGATATCCCAGTTAATCCACTGCCAAATATTTAATAAATTCATCAATTAAAAAGCCTCAATGTCAAGTAGTATTGGTAGAACCAAAAAACTAGTGATACTTGTTCAGAAGACCCAAAACAGGTCTTCTTTTGGTGTACTTTAATTGGATTAAGTAAACTAATAAGTATAAGAAAATGGAATGTCCCATATGTCATACAAAGCATAACCGTAACTATAATGTAGCAATTAATATAATGTTTAAATGTTTAGAAAAATGTATATTTAAAGCAAGGTATATAATCATATATTTTGACATTTTGTTCTTTAAAAGCCATTAACATTCATACACATTTTTTTGTGCATGAACGCTAAACATAACTATAAGTATATGATAAAACATTAACTAAATTTTAATAAAAATATATAAATTTAAAAAAAGGAAATAACTAATTTATGCCGTATATTAAATATAGGAGGTGAAAAATTAAATAAAAAAGTTACTTATAAAATTATTTTTTCTAATTTTTAATTTAAAAAGTAACAAATCTTCTTCATTTTTAACATCAAATATAGTATAATTTATATAAAAGAGGTGCTAGAATGAGTGATTTAGAAAAAATTTTAGAGTTAGCCAAAAAAAATCAAGGTTTTGTTACTACAAAAGAAGTTGTAAACAATAATTTAAATAAAATGGCTTTAAAAAGATTATGTGATAAGAAAAAATTAGAAAAAATTTCTACTGGTAATTACTGTTTACCAAATACCCTTGTCGACGATTTTTATGTGACAATTATTAAAAGTAAGAATGCAGTTTATTCACATGAAACCGCACTTTACCTACATAATCTTTCAGATAGAGTTCCATTACGTTTAAATATTACTGTTCCGATAGGATATGGTGGTAATTTACAACAAAACGACAACGTTTCACTTCATTATGTAAATAAAAAAATATTAAATTTAGGAGTTGAAACTATAAAATCTCCTTTTGACAATGATATTAGATGTTATGATGTTGAAAGAACAATTTGTGATATTATTAAAGATAAATACAATTTGGATAAAGAAATTTATACTAAAGCATTAAAATGGTATGCTAAAAGAAAGGAGAAGGATATTTTGAAATTAAATAAATACGCTGAAGCATTAAATATTAAAGAAGAAGTAATAGAAATTATGAGAATCATTTTATGAAAAATGGCGATAAACTAAACAATTTAATAAAAAAAAGAGCTGAAGGTAGTAATGAACTATCTCTCCACTTACATCAAATGTTCTACTTTGAACACGTTCTTATGCGTATTGAAAAAAGTAAATATAAAGATAATATAATACTTAAAGGAGGAGTACTGCTATCATCACTCTTTGGTTGTGATATGCGAACAACAAAAGACATTGATGCAACTTTGAAAGGCAAAACACTTAACGAGCAAAATATTAAAAACATTATGAAAAATATTTTGTCCATTGATTTAAATGATGGATGTACATTTCAAATAATAAGTATTAAGGATATTAGACTAGAAGAAGAATACAGTGGATATAGAATTAATGTACTTGGAACGTTTGATAAAATAAAAAATTATTTCTTTTTTGAAATTTCTACAGGAGATACTATAACTCCCAGAGAAATAAAATACAAATTTAATTCTATATTCGAAGATAAACAAATTAATATTATGGCTTATAATATAGAAACAATTATTGCTGAAAAATTTCATGCAATTATTAGTAAAAATATTACTACCACTAGAGCCAAAGATTTCTATGATATTTATATGCTAATAAACAACTATCAACAAAATATTAATAATGAAATTTTAGTTAAAGCTGTTGAGAGGACATTTAAAAGTAGAAATTCCAAATTTAATATTAAATATTTCAAAGATATAATAGAACTTATAGAAAAAGATGATAGTTTAAAGAAAGTTTTTCAAAATTATAAACAAAAATATGATTATACAAAAAACATTAAATATGAAGATACCATTTTAGCCATTAAACAAATAATTAATATTTTAGAAAAAGAAAAAGTAACATTATAAA
>CALVRK010000032.1 GCA_944358565.1 uncultured Bacilli bacterium | reverse complement strand
CTTAGGTTTCTGTGAAGTAGAAAAAGCTTACCGTGAGGTAAGCTAATGTCAAAATTTATTTTGGCATTTTGTTCTACTGTCAAATACATGATTTTTGTGTATTTGTTAATATTAATAATGGTGATATTATGAAGAAAATTTTAATTACAGGAGCTAGAAGTGGGATGATTTATCCGGTTATCCAAAGGCTTAAGAAAAATAATTATTTGTATGTGACTGTGCATACTGATAGTGAGGTTAAGCGTATTAAAAAAATATATAAGGATGATAAAAATATCGAATGTTTGAGAGTTGATATTACTAAGGATTTAAATAAACTTAACAATTTAGATATTGATGTTTTAGTATGTAATGCGGCGATTGCAGAAAGTGGTTCTTTATTTGAAATACCATTAGATAAAGTGAAAGATAATTTTAAGGTGAATGTGTTTTCTAATTTGGATTTAATTCAGAGGGTTTCTAAAAAAATGATTGAAAAAGGAGAGGGAAGGATAGTTATAATTTCATCTTTAACAAGCAAGCTCCCACTTCCTTTTTTAGGAAGTTATTCGGGGGCGAAAGCAGCTTTATCAGTATTTGCGAGAGTTTTATATTATGAAAGCAAATTGCTTGCTTCTAAAATAGATATTGTTTTGGTAGAACCTGGTTTATATAAAACAGGATTTAATAAACTTGCTTTTGATAAAAAGTATGACTTTATGGATTATGCTTCTTTTTTTGATAAGCAATTAGAACTTATTCGTAGTTTAGAAAATACATATTTATGGTTATTTGAAAAAAGAAGTTTGAGATCGATTACAAAGAAAATATATGAAGCAATTACAACACCTAGACCACATTACCGATATTCCGCTCCTTTCTTTCATAATTTATTTGCAAAAATATTTAATTTATTTTACTAATCTTTGATATAATATTTGTAAGAGGTGATTTTATGACTGATATTGAGATATCAAGAGCGTCTAAAATGTTAGAGATTGATGAGATAGCAGATAAGTTAAATATTAGTAAGGATTATTTGGAACATTATGGGAAATATAAGGCTAAGATTAATTTAGATATTTTAAATGATTTAAAAAAAGAAGATGGTAAATTAATTTTAGTTACATCAATTAATCCAACACCATTTGGAGAAGGTAAAACAACAATGAGTATTGGAATACATGATGCGATTAAAAGACTTGGGTATAATAGTTTAGCAGTACTTAGGGAACCTTCTTTAGGTCCTGTATTTGGAATTAAAGGCGGGGCAGCTGGTGGTGGTTATTCACAAGTGGTTCCTATGGAAGATATTAATTTACACTTTACTGGAGATATGCATGCGATAGGGGCAGCTAATAATTTACTTTGTGCGGCTATAGATAATCATTTATTTCAAGGTAATAGCTTAAATATTGATAAAGAAAAGATTTTGTTTAATAGATGTGTCGATATGAATGATCGAGCACTTAGGACAGTTACAGTTGGATTAGATTTAGGAAAAGATGTAGCTCATGAGAATCATTTTTGTATTACAGTGGCAACAGAGATTATGGCAATACTTTGTTTAGCTAAGGATTTAAAAGATTTAAAAGAAAAAATAGGCAATATATTATTTGCTTATGATATGGATGGTAAGCCTTTATTTGTTAAGGATTTAAAAGTGGAAGAGGCTATGACCATTTTACTTAAAGATGCCATTAAACCTAATTTGGTTCAAACTTTAGAGAATAATCCAGTAATTATTCATGGAGGACCTTTTGCGAATATCGCACATGGATGTAATAGTTTGATTGCGACGAAGCTTGGCTTAAAATTAGCTGATTATGTAATTACAGAAGCTGGTTTTGGAGCTGATTTAGGCGCAGAAAAGTTTTTAGATATTAAATGTCGTAAGGGTAGTTTAAAGCCAAATGTGATTGTTATAAATGCAACTATTAGAAGTTTAAAATATAATGGTGGTATGAGTAAAGATGAACTCGATAATAAAAATATGGATTATTTAAAGAAAGGAATTTGTAATTTAAAAGTTCATATAGAAAATATGAAAAAGTATTTGGACAATGTAGTTATATGCTTGAATAGATTTGTTTTTGACGACGATGAAGAAGTGAGGTTTGTTCAAAATTACTGTGAAGAGTTAGACTGTGAATTTGCGGTTTCAACTTCTCATCAAAACGGAGGAGAAGGAGCTTTAGATTTAGCTAAAAAAATAGTTAACTTATGTGATAATAAAAAAGAATTTCATTTACTTTATGATGAAAATGATAGTATTAAAAATAAAATTGAAAAGGTTTCTAAAGAAATATATCATGCAAGAGGCGTGAAGTATTTAGATGAAGCTTTAGAGAGTATAAATAAAATTGAAAAGATGCATTTGGATAAATTTCCAATATGTGTGGCTAAAACACAGTATTCTATCAGTGATGATCCTAAAAAACTTGGATTCCCTAAAGATTATGAAGTTACAGTTAGAGATGTAAAAGTAAATAGTGGAGCTGGTTTTATAGTTGTTTATATGGGTAAAATTATGACAATGCCAGGTCTTTCTAAAATTCCGGCTTATGAAAATATGCATATTGATGATGATGGAACGATTTACGGATTGTTTTAAAGTTTTTTTGGAATATTAAAAAACTAGATATTGCTATCTAGTTAAATACATATTGGTAGCGAGAGGGGGATTCGAACCCTCGACCCTACGGGTATGAACCGTATGCTCTAGCCAACTGAGCTATCTCGCCATGCGACAAAAACATTATAGCAAAATAAAAAAATTCTTTCAATACTTTTTTAAAAATTTGTGAAATTGGAAAAGGCAATTGATTTTTGTGGTGATAATCTTTATAATATTTGATGAGGTGAGGATAATGAATACAAAAACTTTAAATAATATAAATCAAAATATTGTAGTAACCGAAGAGTTGATAGAACGTTATGAAAATGAAAAAGAAAAGATAAAATCAAAAGTTGTTCCAGCTTGGCAGCTTTATTCATGTGAGATTATCGGTTGCTCTTTTGCTATAGCAATAGTGAGCGCAAATATACTTGATTTAGGTGCGATGATTATTGGCGTAATGGGTGGCGCTGCCATTGGAGCATCAGTGCCTTATATAGTGAAACAGATTAAAATAGGTGATTTAAATTATCAGATATTTACGAATGGTTTAATTTTAAAAAATTTGGAAAAGGAAAAATCTAAAGTTTGTGAGAAAGTAAAAATATTACATAAATAGTAAAAACGAGTAAAAATGCTCGTTTTTTTTTATTTTTTGATTGATATTATTGTAAAAAATGCTAGAAAATGTTATATTTTATTTGTATATTACAATTGATCGGGGGGAATTTAATGGATAACGTAAATATACAAAGTAGTGAGCTGTTAGATGTAAATAAGAAGACTGGTTTTCCATCTATTGATAAAAATCATGAAAAAAATTTTCAATACGATGGAAACGCAATGCCTTTGATGACAATCTATGATTATATTTATCAAAATAATAAGTTTTTTTTAGAAAATTATGCTTTTGATTATTTAGGAGCGAGAATTACTTATAAACAATTTTTTGATAATATTAATAAGACTGTTCAATCTTTAAAAGAATATGGGGTAAAAGAAGGCGATTTTGTTACTTTAATGTTGCCAACTCAGCCTGAAACATTTTATTTAATATATGCATTGAGTAGAATAGGAGCAGTGGCTAATTTGGTTGATCCGAGATATCCTGCAAGTTATTTAGAACATGCAATTGATAGGGTTGACTCAAAACTTGTAATTGCAACGACAGCAACAAATGATGCTTTAAAAAATGCTAAAAAGAATACATCTTGTGAAGAGCTTATTATGATATCACCTAGTAATTCAGTTACTTTGATGGCTATTTTGAATAATTTGGATTTACTTAAGAATGCTAAAAATATGAAAACTACTGATTTTGCTAAAGGTTGTATAAATTGGAAGCAATTTCTTAAAGATGGTAGAAATGTAAGAGAAATTACTTTACCAAAATACGAGCAAAACAGAACAGTTGTTACTATTGGTACAGGAGGAACTACTGGCGAACCAAAGCTTGTAGAACTTACCAATGATACAATCAATGGAGCTGTATATCAATGTATAAATGCTGGTTTTGATTTTAAACGTGAACATACTTGGTATGATTTAATGCCTGGTTTTATTGCTTTTGGTGTTGTGGATGGACTTCATTTACCTCTTGTTAAAGGTATGGAAACTGTTTTAGAGCCGCAGCCATCAATTGAAAGTATGATTAAAGCTTTTAATAGAAGAAATAAGATGGGAAAACCGATTAATCATATGGCGGGTGGACCTAATTTTTATACTGAATTAATAAAACATCCTGATGCACAAAATATTGATTTTTCAGCATTTTATTCACCAATTTTAGGTGGAAAAAATATTAATGTTAATCATGAAAAAACAGTTAATGAATTTTTGGAAACTCATGGTGGACCAACATGTTTAAGGGTTGGATATGGGTTGACCGAATGTGCTGGAGCGGCGTCTGCTCCTGGAACTGAAGAATATGCTAAGGCTCAATCTGCAGGTTTAACAATGCCAATGTGTGTGGTTTCTACTTTTAGAACAATAGAAAATGAAGATGGTAGTGTTAGTTATAAGGAACTTCCTTATGTCCCAAATAAAATGGGATATAATGTGCCTGATGAATTTACTGGTGAGATATGTATATCTGGACCTAATGTAATGAAAGGTTATTATAATAATGAAGAAGCAACTAAAAATACTTTAATTGAACATGATGGTAGAACATGGTTGCATACTGGTGACATTGGATTTGTAGATGAAGATGGTGTAGTTTATATTGTTGGACGTTCTAAGGAATTTGTAGCTCGTTATACTGGATTTAAAACTCCACCTAAGGAAATAGAAGATGTTATTTTACTTGATCCAGCTATTGACGATGTTAAGGTTGTTGGATTTGATAATCCTGAAATTGATAATGATCAACTTCTAAAGGTTTATTATACTTTAAAACCTGGGTATAATGATATTAAAGAAATAGAAGAACGTTTACAATTATTATGTGAATCAAAATTACCTGATTTTAAATGGCCTAGTGCATATGAATGTTTAGATGTTATGCCACTTACTCCGGTTGCCAAAATAGATATTAAAAAATTACAACAAGATGCTAATGAAAAAGCTATAGCAAAACATAATCAAAAAATAAAAAAATAATGGAAAAACCATTGTTTTTTTGTGTATTAGGAATTTGCTTTGTAAAAAATAGATTATAGGTAATAAAAACTTATGAGATAAATTGTATATTTTATATCGATTGTAATAAAAATGGAAGGTGATGGTATGTCATATAAAGTATAACTGCAATTATTTTGTTTATGGAAGAGTCTTAGATTTTACCTGAATAGAAAAAGCTTCCGTGAGGTAAGCTAATATCAAAATTTATTTTGGTATTTTGCTCTTTAACGTGATATAATGTAAATAATGGGGAGGTTACGTTTATGATAATAGGTGTATCAGTTATAATTTGTAGTTTAATTTATAGTATTATGCTTACTATTTTGTATTTTACTAAAAGAAGAATTAATAATATTGAAAATAAAATATATAAACTAATGGTTTGTATGAATATTTTCGGTTTATTTAATGAACTTATTTGTTGCTATTTTACTTTTTATGAGCATGTTTCAACATTTCATGAAATAATGTGTGCTGTTGTCAATAGAATTTTTATTTTGTATATGTTGAGTTGGCTTTTTGTTTTTACATGTTATGTATTTTTTGTAACTTTTAAGGATAAATTTTCACTTAAACATAGTAAAAAGAGAGTAAATACTATTTTTGGCATTATATATGCAGTTTTATTTGTTCTATCATTTGTTTTACCACTTTATTATTATAGTGATGGTGAATATGTTTATAGTTACGGCCCATCTGCTAATTTATTAATGATTTTTGGTGGAGCTACTATTTTGTTTGATATTTGGTGCGTTTTTAAAAATAAAAAGAACATGAAAAATAGACAATATTATCCTTTGTACGTTTTAATTTTTTTGATGATTATTGTTTTAATTATTAGAAATGTTAATCCTGGTATTATTTTAATTAATTCTACATTTGCTTTTATAACTGTGCTTATGTATTTTACAATTGAAAATCCAGATGTTCAGATGATGGAAGAACTTTATAGGAATAAAAAATTGGTTGAAAAGTCTAATCAAGATACTTCTAATTTCTTATTTAGAATGACACAAGATATTAAAAAACCGGTTAAAGATATTATAGAAATTAGTGAAAAATTACAGGATTATAATGATATGAAGGAAATTAAAGAAGGTATTAAATATATTAATAATACTAGTAATAATCTTGATTATTTGATTAATGATGCACTGGATGTTTCTAGTATGACTACTAAAAAATTAAAAATATTTGATAGCCGTTATAATCCAGTTAATATTTTCAAAGAAATTAAATATAGATTTGAAAAGCAAATAGATAAAGACGTTAAATTTAATTTTACTATTAGTAATGTAATTCCTAGTTATTTATATGGTGATTCTATTAAGTTAAAGCAAGCCGTTAATTCGGTATTAACTAATGCTTTAAAACATACTAATACTGGAGAAATTAATTTAGATGTTAGTGGAATTGTTAAATATGGTGTGTGCAGACTTATTATTACTATTAGTGATACCGGAGATGGTATAAGTATTGAAGAAGTTAATAATATTTTAAGTTTAAATAGTGAAGAACTTTCGCGTATTGATTTAAGAAATCGTGACGGAGATATTTTAAACTTGAAAGAAGTTAAAAAGTTGATTTCTTTACTTGGTGGTAACTTTATGGTTAAAAGTGAAGAAAAATCTGGTACAACTATTAGTATAGTACTTGAACAAAAGATTGTTGAATCTAAAGAAACTGAGATTTCTAAAAAACTCGAAAGTTATGAGCAAAGTCTATATAGAAATAAAAGGGTTATGGTTGTTGATGATGATGCTAAAGAACTTGCACAAATTACAACTTTCCTTGAAAACCATGATGCTTCAGTAAGTGGGTCATTGTTTGGTAGAGATGCTATTGAAAAAATTGCTTCTAATATTAAATATGATTTAATATTATTAGATGACGAGACTAGTACTTATAGCGCTTTGGAAGTTTTAAAAGAGCTTAAGAAGAATAAGAAATTTAATATTCCTGTTGTGGTTATGATTAATGATAATAAGGAATTTATTAAACTTCATTATTTACAAGATGGATTTGCTGATTGCATTATGAAGTCTAAGCTTGAATCAGAGATTAATAGAATAATGAAAAGGTTTTAAATAAAAACCTTTTTAGATAGGAGATAAATATGTTTAAGAATAAAAAAATATTTGTACTTGGCATGGGGAAAAGTGGTAAAAGTGTAGCCAAACTTTTATCTAAAGATAACCATGTTTTAATTACAGATATGAAGTGTGATAATTTAGATGAGATTAGTGAATTAGAAAAATTAGGTGTTAACGTAATTATTACTAAAGATCAGACGAGTATTTTTGATAATACTTATGATTATGTTGTTAAAAATCCTGGAGTAAGGTTAGATCATCCAGTTGTGTTAAAAGCTCAAAAATTTAATATTCCAGTTATTACAGAGTTAGAAGTAGCTTATAGGTATTTGCCTGAAGTTAAAATCATTGGTATTACTGGTTCTAATGGTAAAACTACAACAACGACAATTACCTATGAATTTTTAAAAACTGCTGGTCTTCCGGTTCATTTGGCTGGTAATATTGGTTTACCATTATGTGATCAAATAGATGATATTAAAAAGGGTGATATTTTAGTTGTTGAGGTTTCTAGTCATCAACTTGTTAATTTAGATAAGTTTAAAGCTGATATAGCTGTTTTAACTAACTTATATCAAGTGCATTTGGATTTCTTTGGAACGTATGAAAAATATAAATTAAATAAACTTCGAATCTTTAATAATCAAAGTGCAAATAGCGTGGCTATTTTAAATAAAGGTGATAGTGAGGTTTATGAATTAACTAAAAATTTAAAAGCTTCAAAAAAATATTTTTCTTCTAAAGATGAGCAAGCTGATATTTATATAGATGGAGATTTTATTGTTTATAAAAATGAAAAATTATTAGAACTTTCTAGTATTAGAGTAAAAGGTATACATAATTATGAAAATATTATGGCGGCTATTTTGGTTGCTAAAGAGTTTAATGTTTCTAATGAGGTTATTAAAGAAGTTTTAAATAATTTTGCTGGGGTTGAGCATAGAATTGAGTTTGTCACAAAATTAAATGGAAGGGAATTTTATAATGATTCTAAGGCGACAAATGTTGATTCGACGATTACAGCTTTAAAATCATTTAATAATGATGTTGTATTAATATTAGGTGGACTTGATAGAGGACATTCCTTTGATCCGTTACTCCCTTATCTAACCCATGTAAAGCATATTGTATGTTATGGTGAGACTAAAGAGAGGATTAAAGAGTTTGCTTTTAAAAACAATATAGATGTAACGGTAACTGATAGTTTGGAAGAGGCAACTCATGCAGCTTATAATATATCTTTAGAAGGGGATACTATTCTTTTAAGCCCGGCGTGCGCTAGCTGGGATCAGTATAAAAATTTTGAACAACGCGGAGATGAATTTAAAGAAATTGTTAGTAGTTTAGTCTAACAATTTTTTTGAACTTTATAATTTATAATTTAAATACTTACAGTTGTTTTGTAAAATAAGGTAAAAGTTTATAAAAATAATGGAAAAAATGCTATTATTCTGTTATAATTGTAAGTGTAGAAGGTGAATGCATGAAATATTTTCCAAAATTAGTTGGAAGCCGTTTATATTTATCACCTATGAATATTGAGGATGCTCCAACGTACGTGAAGTGGTTGAATGATAAAACTGTCAGTGAAAATTTAGGCTTAGATATGAAAGTAATTACTTTAGAAGGAGAGAGAGGGTGGCTAAAGAAAAACCAATCCGATTATACTTTCTCAATTGTTTTGAAAGAAAATGATGAACTTATTGGTAACTGTGGTTTTACAGAAATTGACTTGATTCATCGTAATGCGACTTTAGGAATATTTATTGGAGAAGAGAAAAATAGAGGAAAGGGCTATGGTAAGGAAGCGATTAAACTACTACTTGAATATGGCTTTAATAATTTAAATTTAAATAATATTATGCTTAGTGTTTATGATTTTAATAAAAGAGCAATAAAAATTTATGAAGGCTTAGGATTTAAAAAGTTTGGAACTAGACACAAATCTCATTATTTTAAAGGGAAATTTTACGATGAAATTCAAATGGAAATATTAAAAGAAGAGTATAATGAAATAGAGCCTTTTATATATATTTAATTAATTATTGTGTTAATTTGACAAATAATGGTTTTAGTGGTATGATATGCCGCAAAGAAACAAGAAAATTTATGCATAAGTTTAGGAATGGGGGATTTTTATGAGATTTAAACTTTATAGGCCAAAACATTTAAGAGTTGAAAGTAATGGCCTTGTACAAAACTTACGTAATTTATTAAATAAGCCTAAAGCTTGGTTTGCTGGTGTGGCATTAATTAGTGCGGTTTCAGCATTTAGCCCGGTTAAAGCAATGGCTGCAGAAAATCAAATTGGTGATACAGCAACACCAGTTACTCAAGAGCAAGTTGTCGAATCTGAGGGTACACAATCTAATGATGTATCAACACAAACGTTAGAACAAACTCAATCTGCTCCTGCACCTGTTCAAGGAGAGTCAGCACCGGCATCTTCAGTTAGTGAACCTGTTCAAGGAGAGTCAGCACCGGTATCTTCAGTTAGTGAACCTGTTCAAGGAGAGTCAGCACCGGTATCTTCAGTTAGTGAACCTGTTCAAGGAGAGTCAGCACCGGCATCTTCAGTTAGTGAACCTGTTCAAGGAGAGTCAGCACCGGCATCTTCAGTTAGTGAACCTGTTCAAGGAGAGTCAGCACCGGCATCTTCAGTTAGTGAACCTGTTCAAGAAGAGTCAGCACCGACTCAAACGGAGTCCGCTCCTGCGATTGAAGAAACAGAAGAAAAGATTTCAGAAGGAACAGAAGAAACAGAAGAAAAGGTTTCAGAAGGAACAGAGGAAAAGGTTTCAGAAGAAACAGAGGAAAAGGTTTCAGAAGAAACAGAGGAAAAGGTTTCAGAAGAAACAG
>CALVRK010000031.1 GCA_944358565.1 uncultured Bacilli bacterium | reverse complement strand
TTTTTCACCTTCAGCTTGTAAGATTTTTTCTCTTCGCTCTCTTTCAGCTCGCATTTGTTTTTCCATGGCTTCTTGGATATCATGAGGTGGTAAAATATTTTTAACTTCGACACGATTAATTTTAATTCCCCATGGATTAGTGGCTTCATCTAAGATCGAGCGCATTTTTGAATTAATAATATCTCTAGATGTTAATGTTTGGTCTAATTCTAACTCACCAATTATATTTCTAAGGGTTGTTGCAGTTAAGTTTTCAATGGCTCTGACTGGATTTTCAACACCATATGTATATAGTTTTGGATCAGTTATTTGATAATATACAACCGTATCTATTTGCATAGTAACATTATCTTTGGTAATAACTGGTTGTGGTGGGAAATCTTGAACTTTTTCTTTTAAACTGATTACACCGACATTAGCAAATCGATCGATAAAAGGTATTTTAAAATGAAGTCCATTTGTCCAAGTTGCATAATAAGAACCTAATCTTTCAATGATATAACACATTGATTGTGGTACTATTTTAACACTTGGTATAATTATAACTAAAACTAAAACTAAAATAATTATTAATACTGACATTATTTATTTCCTTCTTTCTCAACTTTTATTTTTACCCCTTTAATTTCTAAAACCTTAACCAAATCACCTTTTTTTATAGTATTATCTGCATACGCTGTCCATATCTTGCCATCAACTTTAACTTCTCCATCTTTGTTTTTACTTATTTTTTCGGTAACAACCCCTATCATACCAATAATTCTATCAACATTTGTTCTGACTTTGTGTAGCTTTATGAATTTTGTTAAAAATGGTTTGGTTGTAATTAATAATATTACTCCGACAATGACAAAGATCCCAAATTGAATTATATAATTACCAATAAATAATGAGGCTATTAGGGCAATTATTCCACTTACGACAAACCATATTGTTGTTAAATTAATAGTTGCCACTTCAATTAAAGCTAGTAAAATAACTAAAATTAGCCATATCAACCATTGTTCCAAAGTTATCTCCTCCTACTTCTATAGTATAGCATAGCACCTCATAAATTACAATAAAAGCATCGATAGTTTTCGATGCTTAAAAGTATTTACGTAAATTTATTTATTATCTTGTTCTTCCATGTGATTTATTATTTTCTTCTACCATTTTATTGAATTCTGCAGTTGTTGCATCACTTAATGTTTTGGTAGCCATTTGACTTTCAACTGATCCAAGTTTCCAAGATGGGATGAGCGGTACTGTTTCTAATTCAACCTTTGGATCTGAAATTGTATTATCAAAAATAGATGGAGATGCAATTTCGGTGTCATTATAACTAGCTAATTCATTTACTAAGGATGCACTGTCAGTTTCAGTAGTAGGTTCTTCTTTTTGTGTTGGATCTTGAACTGTACTAGCCACTACTGATTCACTTTCTGTTTTTTCTTTTTTTCCGTATACACTTTCATTGATAGATTTCATTCTTCTATCAACATCTGATTCAATAGCTGATTTTTCTTCTTTATCATCTTTATTTTTTTCTTTTCTTTCAACTCGGTCATCAATTCCTTGACATTTTTTATCGGCTTTGGTGATCACCTCATCAATGGCTTTGATACCACCGATAGTTGTAGAAATTTCGGCAATTGAAGCTAAAGCTTCAGTGTTGACTTTTAATTTAGATGTTAAAACTCTGTTTTTACTTCTAGATTCTGTCAACTTAGCTTGAAGAGTATCAATTGTTGACTGAGCATCATCTTTTGCTTTTTGAATTGCAGCATCTCTTTCAGCATCAAGTTGGGCATTCTTTTCTGCCTCGGCTTTTCTAATTGAATCGATTTCTTTTTCTTTTAATTGTTCAAATCTTTTGGTATTAAATATGCTTTCGGTAAGAATTGTTCTATAAAATTTAACGTCAGCTGTTTTTGCCTGAAGTTTTGCAATAGCATCTAATTGAACTGAATCAAATTCTTTTTTATTAATATAGTAATTCCAGAAAAATGCATATTTATAATCTGCATACGTATCAAAAATTGTTAAATCGGTTAAATCTTTCTTATTTTTTTTAGGCTTTGGTTTGGCTTGTGTTTCAATTGTTACAGTCTCTGGTTGTGCAGGTGTATTTTCTTTTGCCCTATCGTTTAATAGATCTGCAACTCTTTTTCCTTGAATTTTTTTTGTTTCTTCTTTGTCTGCTGAACGTTTTTTGGCAACGTCTTCATGTCCTCCTGCTAATTTCGAAGGCGCTTTTTTCTTTTGATTTTCTTCAACATACCTCTTTACAAATGCATCCACGCGATCACCAAAAGGAATTACATGTTTAATTTCCTTTTTCTTTGGCATTGGTTTTACTGGTATTCCTATATATTCACCAGTTTTTGTATTATGTTTATTCGTTACCCCATTTTTTTCATTATAGTAAAAACCATCTGGTAAAATCAATTGTTCAGCTGGAATTGAACAATAAAATGATTCATAATAATCTGGATCAAGATTTGGATCGCCAAGACTTATTTCGACATTAGGATTGAGTTTTTGTATTGCTTGAATAATTTCTTTAGCATCTACAGATTGTGACAAATCCTTTGTAACAGTTGATTTTTTAGTTTCACCATTTTTAGATTTTGTATCCTTAATTACTTTTTCAAGTTTTTCTTTAGCTTTTGATTTTTCTTCTTTGCGAAGTTTAAACTTTTCAAAAATAGTTCCGAAAATATATGGTACTTTTGTTAAACCATTGTCAACCTTTTTTTGAAATCCTTTTAATTTGCTGGTCATTTTTTTACTTAATTTTACTAGGTTTTCACCATTTAATGTAGCTTCTGCCATTTCAATCACTCCTCGTTTCTAATAATTTCACGCATTACTTCTTTAACTTCTTTCCATTCATCTTCTGGAATCTTGTCTAATTGATATCCATTTTTGTTTTCATTTAAAATTGAAGCATGGATTGTTTCCATATCTTTCCCATCAATTTCATTAAAAGTATATAGAATGTATTTCTTTCCAGTTTTTTCTAATTGGAAGCATAGTAATACTTCAGCTTCTTTTTCTTCGCCATTTGATTTTTTTACTTTGAGTTTTTGTAGTTCTTCCATCAAAACCCCTCCATTCTATTTTTAATTATAGCATACCGCTTTTAAGTTTACAACTTTTTTTGTCAATTACTTTACTTTTTTTTGACATTTTTTGTTTTTTAATATTATATACTTTAAAAGAAATATAAAATGTCGATTATTGTTTTATTTATATATTATGCTGGCGGTACCACCACAATACGATGTTATTAAATCAATGATTTCACTAGCAACTTCCATGATATATTCAGCACTTGTGGCTTCATTTCCTTCTATAGTTATAAAAATATTTGTCGTATTTTCGCTGACAATTGTTTTTGGATTTTGATTAACTTCTAATCTATATAATACATCGTTGTTATCTATATAGATGTACTGTCCTTTATTAATAGTTCTTTCTTCTAAAAAATTATAAGATATATCGCTAGAAGCCTGTTTCAAAGTTACCCCGCCATTTATTTTATCCATATCATGCATTCCGACCGACAATCTAGAATCTAAGATAACAATGTTACATAATTCTATAAGTTTATTTGATGATGGCAAAGTTTCATCTTTTAAAAATTTTTTAAGAAGGCTTTCACTAATTGCAGTGTTTTTTTTCCTTTTAAGACCAATTTTTTTGTGCAGCTCATTAAAACCTTTTAAAATTAAGTCAGTCTCAATTTCAAAATTATTATATTTTTCTTTTAAAGCGTTATAGGCTTTATCTTTAAATTTTAAAAACTTTTTAGATTTATTCTTATTATCTAAATTTGTAATAGAAATGCCTACTACTTTTAATCCTAAATCCAAGACTTCTCGTTCAACTTTAAAATTCATGTTTACTCCTTTCTAATATTTAGAATTTTGATTACAACTGAGGTGCTTATTTCATACAAACACTATCTTATCTATTTCTTTTTAGTATAGTTGTAATTTCATCAATGACTTTTTCATTTCCTTTTTTGATTTCATCAGTCATGCAAGTTCGCATATGATTTTCTAAAATACTATCGGCTAAACTTTTCAAGGAATTTTCGGCAGAACTTATTTGGATTAAGATATCACTACAATATCTTTCTTCATCAACCATATTTGAAATTCCTCTTATTTGTCCTTCAATAATTGCTAATCTCTTTAAAACTTTCTTTTTATCTTCAACGTTATGATATTTTAAACTATGACATTTTTTCTTCCCTCTACCTTGCATACTATCACCATTTTAAGTATATACCCCTAGGGAGTGTCTGTCAATATTCTGTGATACTAAAATTGAGCCTATAAAAGGCTCCTTCAGGGGGTTGGTTAACTACTCACATCTATTCGTAAGTAGTAGCCGCATAGAAATACTATTCTATGCATACAAAAGTATAATTTATTTGAACTTAAAAGTCAATGAAATTTATATACATTTTGTCTTCTTTACACATTTAATCTAAGTTAGCAGATTGTATTACAGATTGTTTTATAAAACTATATTTGGGATCATTATATTCTTTGCTTTTCATAAAGATTTCACTATCCTCTTTAGTTCTTAATAATAGATCATAATCGTTTTTGATGTCAGCTAGTTTAAAGTTCATATCACCGCTTTGTCTAACGCCAAATATATCGCCACCACCTCTTAGTTTAAAATCTTCTTCACTAACTTTAAACCCATCATTTGTTTTAGTTAATACTTCTAATCTTTTAGTTTCTCTATCACTGATTAATATACAATAGCTATCTATTTCATTTCTACCTACTCTTCCTCTTAATTGGTGAAGTGCGGATAAGCCGAACCGATAACTATCAAAGATAACGATCATGGTGGCATTAGCAACATCGACACCAACTTCGATAACGGTCGTACTAATTAGAATTTGAATTTTATTTTGTTTAAATTTTTCCATGACTTCTTCTTTTTCTTTAGGTGTCATTTTACCATGCATAATACCAACATTACATACTTTACCAAAAGCTTTTTTCATTTTTTCTTCTAATTTATAAACGTCTTCTAGATCTATTTTATCACTTTCCTCTATTAAAGGGGCAATAACATATATTTGATGATGAGCTTTTATTTGATCTAGCATCATATATAAGACATCTTTTATTTCTTTATTTGTTTTAACATAAGTTTTGACAGGTTTTCTTCCGCTTGGCATAGTTCTGATGCTGGATATATCCATATCGCCATATAAAGTTAAAGCATAGGTTCTCGGAATTGGGGTCGCACTCATATATAAGATATCTGGGGTTATGCCTTTGTTTTTTAAATTTCCTCTTTGAGTAACACCAAAGCGATGTTGTTCATCGGTAATGACTAGGCCTAAATTATGGTAAGTAACATCTTCGCTTATTAAGGCATGGGTACCAATAATAATATCGGCATTTCCACTTTCAATTAAGGCTTTAGCTTCTTTTTTTTCTTTAGCTTTAAGTTTACCAGTTAATAAAACAACGTTTAAATTAGGAAATAGTTTTATAAAGTTTTGATAGTGCTGGTAAGCTAAGATTTCAGTTGGAGCCATTAAAGCGCCTTGATAGTCCGATAGATAATTAATATATAGTGCAATAAAGGAAACGATGGTTTTACCACTTCCGACATCACCTTGAAGTAACCTATTCATTCTATTTATACTAGTTAAATCATCATAGATATCCTTAACAGATTTTAACTGGTCTTTGGTTAATTTAAATGGAAGATTATCAATTATTTTTAACACTTTTTCGTAAGAAACATTTCTAGAAAGTCCATCGCTTTGTTTTTTTGATTTTTTTAAGTAACTAATTTTAAGCATATACATGAATAGCTCTTCATATTTGAGTCTAGATAATGCTTGTTTCAATTTTTCTTTATCTTTTGGGTTATGGATGATTTTTATAGCTTCCTGTTTATCCATAAAATGATATTTTTGAACAAGAGAATTCGGAAGATAATCTTGAGTTTTTACTTTATCTAATACTGATTTAATTATTTTAGATATTTTAGAACTATTAATTTTAAATGATGAGTGATAAATTGGTTCAATTAATGTTTCATCTATAAGTCCGAATTTGATATCACTAGCCGTGATGCTGTTATGTTTTTGATCATATTTACCGATAATTGTCACAGCATGGCCAACATTTAATTTATCTTTTAAGAAAGCTCTATTAAAAATAGTAATATTTGTTATAAATTCACCAGTATTTAAATGAAAACTCATTTTGTTTAATTTACGATTGAAATGAATAACTGTTGGGACATTTTCAACTATACCCCCAATTACGACTTTATCGCCATCTTTTAAATTTTGAGTATCTGTATTTTGGATTATTTCATATCTAAATGGGTAATAAGTAACTAAATCCTCCGCATTATATATTCCTAATTCATTTAAATATTTAATGGTGGTTTTTCCAATTCCTTTTATGTCTTCTAACTGCATGTTTGTCCTCCTTTTTTTATTTTTTTAAAAAAATCTCTTGACATATTTTGATTTTCTGATATTATATTAAGCACCAATTCAATTTTAGTTGAATTGGCGCTAGTGTAAACTAGCCAGCCCCTTTTTATTCTTTTATTTGGAGCAGTCCTTCAGGGGGTACTGCTCCTTTTTTGTGTCTATAAATATTATACAAGATTTTTTGGCGATTTCCTTTTTTAATTTGAAAAAAACTAGAAATTTCTAGCTTTTTATTTAATAGTATCAATTATTAGTTTAGGTTTTTCTACAGGTTTTTCACTAAAGTTAAAACATGAAAGAACCTCTTCTTCGGTAATCTTTTTTTCATTATAGAAAATAGTAGCTAAAGTTTCACCTTTTTTTACATATTCACCCACTTTATGATTTAAAATAATACCAACAGTTAAATCAATTTCATCATCTTTAGTTAATCTTCCGGCACCTAGTTTTCTAGATAGTTTACCAATTTCTAAGGCATTAATGGAAGATATATATCCATCAGTTTGGATAATAATTTCTTTGGAATGTTTAGCCAAAGGAATATCATTAATATCACCACCTTGAGCTTTAACCCACTCAAGCATTTTTTCATAGCCTTTCCCATTATATAAGTTTTCTTTAACCTTTTCTTCGGCCTGTTTTTCAGAAATATTTAGCCCCATAGAAACCATTAAGCTTCCAAGTTTAATAACTAAATCAGTTAAATCTTCTGGGCCATCACCTTTTAATGTATTTATAGCTTCAATGACTTCAATAGAGTTACCTACGGCATAACCTAAAGGCTCATTCATGTTAGTTAAAACGCAAGCGGTTTTTTTATTATTATTTTTACCGATTTTAACCATTAAATGAGCAAGCTCTTTAGCTTCATCTAAATTGTTTACTAAAGCACCACTACCTACTTTTAAATCAATGACAATACTGGATGCACCACTAGCTAATTTTTTACTCATGATACTTGAGGCAATTAAAGGAATTGAATCAACTGTTCCCGTAACATCTCTTAGGGCATAAATTTCTTTATCAGCAGGAACTAAATTTCCCATTCCACCAACTAAAGCAATACCTATTTTATCTACTTGATTTTTAAATGCATCTAAAGACATAGCAGTTTTAAAGCCTTTAATTGATTCTAATTTATCAATAGTGCCTCCGGTATGGCCTAGGCCGCGTCCACTCATTTTAGCTACTTTAACTCTTAGTGAGGCAACTAAGGGGGCTAAGACAATAGTGGTTTTATCCCCAACTCCACCAGTTGAATGTTTATCGACAATATTATCAAAATTTAAATCTAAGATTTCACCACTATGAAGCATAATATCGGTTAAATTAATTGTTTCTTCTTCTGACAAGCCCAATAAATCTATTTCTGTTAGCAAAGATGCCATTTGATAATCTTTAATGGAACCATTTAAATATCCATCTATAACATATTTTAGTTCTTCTTTTGTTAATTTTTCTCCGTTTTCTTTTTTATCAATTATATCTAGTATATCCATATCTATCCTCCTAAATATATTGTACTAAATTTTGGACAAAATAAAAATAGTTTTTGATAACTATTTTTAGTCGTTTACTTCTGGTAGAACACGTTTTAAATTATTATTGATTACTTGTACAATTCTTTCTGGGTCAGATAGTAAAGCTTTATAAAGTTTTGGATTTTCTTTGATGCTTGATAAGATTTGTAAATCTTCTTTAGCCATTTTTACTGCATAATCTTCACCATCATGAACGGTGATATCTCTACCAAGTACTTCGTCAGCTGTAATGTGAAGTGCGTCTAACAATCTATTAAATGCGGGCCAACGAGGTGTTCTTTTATTAGATTCATATTGTGAAATTTCAGCGGCTTTAACACCGATGATGTTGGCAAGTTCTTCTTGCGTTAAATTTGCTTTCTTTCTAGCTTCTCTTAATCTTTGTCCTGCTACCATAATTATCGTTATCCTTTCGTTAACATAAATTATATCAACATTTAGCAAACATTACATTAATTCTAACTTTGTGTTATAATTTTCTTGAATTTAACTTCGAGTTAATATATAATGGAAGTGTAATGTATAATTATACTAACAGACATGGGAGGTCGAATATGGACGAATTAAAGGCTATCAGAGCAAAAAATAAGTTTACTTGTGAATATATGGCTGATCATTTAAATATCAGTAAGCCTTTTTACTGGCAAATTGAAAATGGAAAGCGTAGGCTTTCATATAAGATGGCGGTAAAAATAGCTAAGGTATTTAATTTGAAACCAGATGATATATTTTATAAGGATTTTAAAAACAAGGATTAAGCTCCTTGTTTTTTGCTAGACAGAAAAGTGACTTTATCAGCGACAACTTCAGTAATATATTTTCGGCCGTGTTCGGTTTCATAGTTGTAAGTTTCAACGCGACCTTTAATACCGATGAGATCACCTTTACTACAATATTCACTAGTGCTTTTGGCTACTCCTTGCCAAAGCTTACAATTGATAAAATCGGTGTCATACTCTCCTTCGGCATTTTTATAAGCTCTTGGAACAGCTAAGACTAATCTAACTACTGTTTTGCCACTTTCTGTTTCATATAATTCAGGGTCATATGCTAAACGACCCACTAAAACGATTTGATTCAACATCGTTTTCCTCCTTTCGAGGCGTTACTATACTCGTTTAGTTTAGAGAGTGCAAAAAGGAGAAATGGTGGCTTTAGTTATAAATTATAAGCAATTTAGTAAATTTGCTTATAGCGAATTTGATTATTTTACTGTTATTTATAGTTTGAAAAATAAAAAACACAAGTTTTTAACATTTTAGTTCAACTTGTGTTTTTTTAGCTGTTCCATCTTTATAATTAATGGTTACATTGGCAAAGGTTTTATTTTTATCACATTTTTCTAAACCTTTTAAATCATATTCTTCGCCTTTTTTATTAGCGTCTTCTAAGTCTTGTAAAGTTATTTTATAGACATTGACACTGTCGTTGGCGCTGACGTATTTTTCAAAATATTCGCGGCTAGCAGTGGCCATTTTGTTTTCTAGTTCGGTATTTTTAGTTTCGTTATTTTGTAAGAATATGTAAGTGCCAATAGCTCCTACTACTATGATAATTAATACGATAATTAAGACTACTTTCTTTTTCATTTTTATCCCCTTCCTAAAAATAATTTTTTAATAAAGCGTTTAATTCAACAGCATATTCCATTGGTAAATTTTCTCTAAATTCATCAATGAAGCCAATAATTAATAATTCTTTGGCTTTTTCTTCATCTAATCCCCTACTCATTAAATAAAATAGTTTTTCTTCATCTAATTTAGAAACGGTAGCTTCGTGTTCTAAATAAGATGAAGAGTTTTCAACGATGTTTTTAGGTATGGTGTCGCTTTTTGACTCTTTATCTAATATTATTGTATCACATTTAATGGTACTTTGGGAATTAACAGCATTTTTATTTATTTTAACAGTACCTCGATAATTACTGATTCCACCATTTGCGGCTATCGATTTACTTATTATGTTGCTTATAGTGTTGGGCGCTAGATGGATCATTTTTGCTCCTGCATCTTGAATTTGGTTTTTAGAAGCCACAGCGACAGATATACAGTTACCTACTGCGCCTTTTCCTTTTAAGATGCATGATGGATATTTCATATTGGTTTTTGAACCAATATTGCCATCAATCCATTCCATTTTTCCATTTTCTTCTACTATGGCCCTTTTAGTAACTAAATTATATATGTTATTTGCCCAGTTTTGAATTGTTGTATATCTACAGCT
>CALVRK010000030.1 GCA_944358565.1 uncultured Bacilli bacterium | reverse complement strand
GAAGAGATAATAGAGGTGTGCAAGGCAAATAATATAGAAATAACAGGTAGTGTATTTTTGAAGTCTGCCAAAGAAATAGAAAAGATAATAGAAGTATGCAAGGCAAATAATATAGAAATAACAGGTAGTGTATTTAGAAGGTCAGCCAAAGAAATAGAAAAGATAATAGAAGTGTGCAGAGAAAATAATATAGAAATAACAGGTAGTGTATTTAGTAAGACGGTTAAACAAATAAAAGAATCAATTGGTATATGTCAGAAATATGGTCTTGATGTAACTAATCAGACATTAATATTTAAAAATTCTCCCAAACAATTGATTGCTAAAATAAATTATTTAAACACTATAGGGGAGCCTCTTTGCATAGATGGGAAGATTAGTTTTGTGTTTGGTATGAGTAATAAAAACTTGCAAGCACGTTATGGAATAAGTGTACAAGAAATTGTAAAAAGTTATTATGATGTAGATACTAAGGATGTTAGTAAAGGAGATAATGATGCTAGAAGAATTTAATAAATATTTAGATGATTTTTATAAAGAAGAGTTACTTGAAAATTATGATAAAGAAGTAATTGATAGTATTGATAAAAGTAATGGTAAAAAGGTGTTAGAGGTTTTAAATAAATATAATTTTTATTTTTTGGAAGATGTTATTTTAAATTATATAGATATATTTATGATGGATGCTGCTGATGTGGAAAAAGGTATTTTGAGATTAAGAGAAAAATTAGGTGATGATTATCTAATTAAAATAGGTGATGATTTAAGTATTTTGGATGAAATAATTAAATTATAATAGAGGAAGGTTTTTAGTATAAGAGTACTTGAAACTTTTTTCTTTACGCTTTTTGGCACTTTCCCTAATTAAAACTGTGGAAAAAATAAAATTAGGTTTTAAAAAATGGTATAATTTAATTATAGAATGGAAGGTGGTGTGATGGTAAATAGAATAATTTTGAATGAAACGTCTTATTTTGGATGGGGAGCTAGAGAAAATTTGGTTCCAGAAATTAAGAAAAGACATTTCAAAAAGGTATTATTAGTTACTGATAAAACACTTTTGGAATGTGGAGTAACTAATATGGTAATTAAAGAATTAGAAGGTAACGTAGATTATGCTGTATATGATGATGTTAAACCTAATCCAACTATTTCTAATTGTCAGGAAGGTATCGATTTTTGTGATAAAGAAAAAGCTGATGTAATTGTGGCAGTTGGTGGTGGTTCAGTTATTGATACGGCTAAATGTATTGGTATTGTAATGCGTAATCCTGAATTTTACGATATTAATTCGCTAGAGGGTACAGCAGATACGAAAAATCCCAGTTTACCTATTATTGCGTTACCAACAACAGCTGGTACGGCAGCAGAGGTAACAATTAATTATGTTATTACTGATGAGGAAAATGTAGTTAAAAGGGTATGTGTGGATCCACATGATATTCCAGTATTATCAATTGTCGATATGGAATTAATGGCAGGTATGCCAAAGATGACAGCGGCAGCAACTGGACTTGATGCTTTGACTCATGCAATGGAAGGTTATATTACTAAGGCCCACTGGGAGATGACAGATATGTTCCATTTAAAGAGTATGGAAATGACTTATCATAATCTAGAGAAAGCTGTTAGTAAAGATAAAGATGCAATGGTTAATATGGGCATAAGTCAATATATTGCTGGTATGGGATTTTCTAATGTTGGACTTGGAATTGTTCATTCAATGGCGCATCAGCTTGGGGCAACATATGATGTCGCACATGGTATTGCTTGTTCGTTATTTTTACCTTATGTTTTAAAATGGAATGGTGAGGCATGTAAAGAAAGATTTAGAGCTATGGCTAAAGCATTTGATTTAGATGTAGATGGTAAGAGCGACGAGGAATGTGTAGATATTGTAGTTCAAGCTGTTAGAGAGTTAGAAACAAAACTTGGAGTTCCTCAGCATTTAAGTGAACTTGGCGTTAAAAAAGAGGATTTTGAAGTTATGGCTGAAAAGGCATTTAAAGATCCTTGTACTGGAGGTAATCCAAGAGAAGTTACTAAAGAGGATATAATAGGCTTATTTAACGAGGCTTATTAAGAATAAAAGGAGGTTATTTAATGTTAAAAACAAAAGTTGGTTACAGTGAAAATGTTGATGCTTTTGCATCTGGAGCTGAAACTGCTACAATGGCAAATGTGATTGAAAATCCACAAGTTGGGTTATTATTCACAAGCTGCGTGCAAGATCAAAACAAAATTATGGAAGGAGCTAAAAGTGTTTTAGGGGATGTGCCAGTTATTGGATGTACTTCATCGGCTGCTTTATGCACACAAGATGGATATTTAAATAAAGAAACTGGTTATTCAGGTATGATGCTTTTTGGCGGAGATTTAGAAGTTGTTACGGCTGGTAGTGCACAAACTGATGAGACTCCAAGAGAAGTAGGAAGAAAAGTAGCACGTGAAGCTATTAGTAAGGTTAAAGGAGAAGATACTGAGCCTGATTTCTTCTTTATGTCAGCATCACCTGCTAATGAAGAAGAATATTTAGAAGGTATTCAAGATGTTATTGGTAATGTTCCAGTATTTGGTGGTTCAGCTGCTGATAATACAGTTGAAGGAAAATGGAGTATTTTAAATGATGGTGAGGCTTTTGCTGATGGTTTAACTATTGCTATTTTCTATACTAAAGGTGAGATGAAAAACCTTTATACGGGAGCTTATCATGAAACTAATAATGTTGGTGTTATTACTAAGGTTCGTGATGAGAGAACTTTAGTTGAAATCGACCATGAACCAGCACTTAAGAAATATGCAGAGTGGACTGGTAAAACAGTAGAGTCTTTAATGGGTAATAATTTACTTACAGAAACTATTTGTGCACCACTTGGAGTTAAAGATCCGATTGGTAAAGTTACAGCTGTTCGTCATCCAATGTTTGGTAATGATGATTTATCTATGAATATTGGGGCTAATTTAGCTCTTAATACAGCTGTTATTCAACTTTCTAATACACCAGAAGGTATTTTAAAAGCTAATGAGGAAACTATTAATAATTTGAATAAATTAATGGTAAGTGAGGTAAATTCTTATTTCTTAGTTCACTGTGGTGGAAGAAGACTTGGCCTTGCTTTATCACAAATTGAGGATAGGATTTATCCAGAAGTTAAGAAAGTTATTCCTGATAAAGAATTTTTAATGGTATTTACATTTGGTGAGTATGGAACTGGAGATCATTCATCTAATACTGTTGGAGGATTATCGCTTTCTTATACAGCGTTTGGAGGTAATGAATAATTGGCTAAAAATTTAATAGGTAGTGAATGGGTAGATGCTTCTGATGGTAAAGTTATTGAAGTATATAATCCAGCTACAAATGAGTTAATCGATACAGTTCCTGATACAACTAAAGAGGACTGTGATAAGGCAGTTTTAGCTGCTAAAAAAGGTCAAAAAGAATGGGAGAAGAAACCTATTCATGAAAGAGCTTCTATTTTAATGAAGTTTGTTAAATTAGTAGAAGAACATAAAGATGAGCTTGCTAAATTATTAAGTGATGAAACTGGTAAACCTATCAGTGAAGCTATCGGTGAGATTGCGAATGTTTCTATTGGAATTCCAGCTTTTTGTGAAAAGGCTAAACACGAATATGGAAAGGTTATTCCAGCTGGAGTAGAGCCAGGACAAGAGCATCATATTCAATATACTGAGCAGTATCCACTAGGTGTTGTGGTGGCTGTTATTCCATTTAATTTCCCAAGTGATTTATTCTGTCAAAAGGTACCACCAGCACTTCTTATGGGTAATAGTGTTATCTTAAAACCTTCAGCTCATAATCCACTTACTTTAACTAAGTATGTAGAGTTATTAATGGAAGCTGGAGTTCCAGGTGGCGTTATTAATTTACTTAACGGTGCTGGAGGGGAAGCTGTACAAGCTTTAGCTGAAAATCCAGGTGTAGCTTTGGTTACTTTAACAGGTTCAACAATTGCTGGTGCTGAAACAATGGCTAAATGTGCTAAAAATATTACACATGTAACTTTAGAGTTAGGTGGTAATGATGCATTTATCTTATGTAAAGATGGTGATGTTGATTTAGCTGTTAAAGAAATTGTTTGGGGAAGACTTTACAATACTGGACAGGTGTGCTGCGCATCTAAAAGATTTATTATTCATAAAGATGTTAAAGAAGAGTTTTTAAATAAACTAGTAGAAACTTTTAAAGGTATTCCAGTTAAGATGCCTAGTGATCCAGAGGCTAAAATTGGATGTTTAATTAGTGAACAAGCAGCAATTAATGTTGAAAAACAAGTTAATGATACTGTAGCTGCAGGAGCTAGATTAGTCTTTGGTGGAAGACGTAAAGGTGCTTTTTACGAACCAACTATATTAGACTCTGTTACTAAAGATATGGATGTAGCTAAAGATATGGAGATTTTTGGTCCAGTTGTGCCAATAATCGAATTTGAAGATTTAGATGAAGCTATTGAGATTGCTAACCAATCTAGCTATGGTTTATGTGGATGTGTATTTTCAAAAGATATGAAAACATGTCAATATGTAGCTGATAAGTTAGAGTGTGGTGGAGCAGTCATTAATGGTGCGTCATTCTTTAGACCATTTGAAATGCCATTTGGTGGATGGAAACATTCAGGAATTGGTAATGAAGGTGTTATGACTACTTTTGAAGAGATGAGTAGAACTAAGACTTTTGTACTTAAAAATATTAAATAAGAGGTTAATTTAGATTAACTTCTTATTTATAAAATTATTTTAAAAGCGTTAGAGTAATACTTTAACGCTTTTAAAAATTATCATTCATTAAAAAGTCAAATATGTTAAGATGTTTAATTCCGTTTTTACTATGATTTTCTTCATCTAATGAGATTACATACTTTGGATAGTTATCGTTAATATTATTGTATGCGCTAAATTCTCTTTGAATAGTTTCTTCTTTATCTAGTAAGTAGCAAACTTGAATATATTTAACCTCTTTGTCTTTTGTGGCAATAAAATCAATTTCACCTTTAGATGTTTTTCCAATATATACTTCAAATCCTTTAGCAATTAATTCATTGTAAACAATATTTTCTAGACATCTTGAATAGTTTATTTCTTTATTATTAGTTTTAACTTTTTTGACACCTAAATCACTAGCGTAAAATTTATTTAATGTTTTCATTATGCTTTTTCCAGCTATATCATATCTATATACTTTGTTTACGATGAAAGTTCCACATAATGCTTCAAGATATTCATATAATGTTCTACTAGATATTTCTCTATATTCTTTTTTTAAATATTCTAAAACGTTGTTCGCAGAAAATTCTTTTCCTTCTATTTCTAATATATATTGAAATATTTTATTAAATGCAGTAATATCTTTAATTCCTAATCTTTCAACAACGTCTTTTAAAATAATTGAGTCATAGACATCTGTAATGTAATTTAGTTTTGCACTGTTTTCTTTGAAAGAGAATCTTTGTGGTAAGGTTCCCCATTCAAAAATATCAAGTAATAATTTTTTGTAATCTTTTGGTTTTGTATTTGTTAATTCCACTGTTTCTTTAAAGGTTAGAGGGTTGACTTTAAAACTAACATATCTTCCTGATAAATCTGTGGATAATTCTAGAAATGTCATTTTACTATTTGAACCTGTAATGAATATGCTATAATTATTTGTGATTCTAAGTGAATTTATTCCTTTTTCAAATTCATCAACTTTTTGAATTTCATCTAAGAAAACATAGTATTTTTTTTTATCTTTGGTTAATGATTTTATATATTCATATAAATCTTTGGCGTTTTTGATAAAACTATATTCTAACGATTCAAAATTTATATAAATTATATGGTCATCATTTATTTTTTTTTCTTTTATTTCATCTATAATTTGAGTGAGAATAACTGATTTTCCACTTCTTCTTAATCCATATATAATTTTGATAAGACTAGTTTCTTCATAAAAACTTCTAATTTTTGATAAATATAATTCTCTTTTCAACATTTTATCACCTAAATTCATTATAGCATAGTCATTTTTCTTTGTAAAGTTATTTTTGCCAAGAAAAATAACTTTTAAAATTTAAAAATTATTTTTGTGTAGTAAAATTATTTTTTATTAAATTTATGTTTTAAAAATCATTTAATTTATTTTTGACAAATCATACAATTATAGTAGGGAATTTTTATTAGTTTGCTTGCTAATAAAGGGTAAATATATTATAATTATTTTGGAGAGTGATATTGATGAACGATGTTTTAAATGAAACAGAAAGTAAGATGAAAAAAGCGATTGAAACAATGGAAAAACGTTTCACAAATGTTAGGGCAGGAAGAGCTAATCCAGCTATTTTAGATGGTGTTACAGTTAGCTATTATGGAACACCAACACCACTTAAGTCTTTAGCTACTATTTCAATTCCTGAAGCTAGACAGTTAATGATTAAACCGTTTGATAGATCTAGTTTAAGTGATATTGAAAAGGGAATTTATGAA
The DNA here is from genome assembly GCA_944358565.1 of uncultured Bacilli bacterium. Lineage (GTDB taxonomy): Bacteria > Bacillota_I > Bacilli_A > RF39 > UBA660 > Coprosoma. The sequence continues at coordinate 3,849 of CALVRK010000030.1, read as the reverse complement.
GCTAATATTGGACTTACTCCTAATAATAATGGGGAGTGCATTATTTTAAATATTCCGGCTTTAACTGAAGAGACAAGAAAAGAGTATGTTAAACAAGTTAAGCAGATTGCTGAAGAAGGCAAGATTAATTTAAGAAATATTAGACAAGATAGTAATAATGATATTAAAAAAAATGAAGATTTAACTGAAGATGAAAAAGATAATTTAATGGATGATGTTCAAGATTTAATTAATAAATATAATAAAGTAATTGATGAAAAAGAAAAGGAAAAAGAAAAAGAATTATTGACTGTTTAGGTGAAAAATATGTTTGGAAGAAAAATTAGTAAAGATTTAGATGTTAGAAAAGTAAATGAGGTAACTGATTTAGCTTCTAAGGTTTTAAGAGTTTTATATCTTTTACTTATTGCAGCAATTGCTTATGTAGTAATTAGGTTATTTAAAGAAACTAAAATATTAGATTTTATATTTAAAATATTAGAAATTTGTTTACCACTTTTTATTGGTATTTTAATAGCTTGGCTTTTTGATCCTTTTATTAAATGGCTTGAGACTAAGAAAATTAGACGAACTTTAGGAGCAGTTATTACTTATTTACTAATATTTTTAGTTATTTTTCTAGTTTTAGTTACGCTTATACCACTTTTAATTGACCAGGTTCGTGAGTTTGCACGCATTATTCCTGATGTATTTGATACGGTTAAAACGTGGAGTTTAGATTTATTTAATAATTTGGATAATTCTAATTTAATTGATTTTGAAAAGATGAAGCATGAAGCACTTGCTTCGCTTGAAGATTTTGCGACAAACATAACAACGACAATGCCACAAAATATATTAGGATTTATTTCTAGTTTATTTTCTGGACTTGGGGTGTTTGTACTTGGTTTAATTATTGGATTTTTCTTAATTGTTAATTTTGATAATAGTTCAAATTTATTTACTTTTATTCCCAAAAAATTTAGAAAAACAACGGTTGCTTTATTAGATGAGGTTAATGGTTCACTTAGAAGTTATGTGAAAGGAGCTGTTTTAGATTGTACGCTTATATTTGTACTTTCATCATTAGCTTTTTGGGCAGTTGGTCTTAAAGCTCCGATGTTATTTGGACTATTTTGTGGATTAACTAACATTATTCCTTATGCGGGTCCTTATATTGGTGGGGCACCGGCAGTTATAGTTGGTTTAACTCAAAGTCCAACGATTGGTATTTTAACTTTGATTGTTATTGCGGTTATTCAGTTTTTGGAGGGCAATTTCTTACAACCAATTATTATGTCTAAAACAACTAAGTTACACCCAGTTACAATCATGCTTGGACTTTTGATATTTGGCTATTTCTTTGGAATTGTTGGTATGCTTATTTCAACGCCAGTTATTGCCGCATTAAAAACGGTATTTAAATTTTATGATGAAAAATACGGTCTTTTAGAAAAAAACGAAGAAAAAGAAACCACAGTTTAGTGGTTTTTCTATAAGGAGAGATTTTATGAAGGTATATGTTATTTCTGGAAAAGCTAGACATGGTAAGGATACGGTGGCTTTAGATATAAAAGAGATTTATGAAAATAAAGGGTTAAAGGTTATTAATTTAGCTTACGGAAGTTATATTAAAGAATATGCGAAAAAAATTAGTAATTGGGATGGCGCAGAAGAGACTAAACCTAGAGAGTTATTGCAAGAACTTGGTACAGATATTATTCGAAAAAAAATAGATAATGATTTTTTTGTTAGAAGAATATGTGAAGATATTAAAGTTTATAGTTATTATTTTGATATTATTACGATTTCTGATGCGAGATTTCCAAATGAGATGGAATGGCCGAAAAAGTATTTTGATGATGTAATTAATATTAGGGTTATTAGAGATGGTTATGATAGTGTTTTATCAGAAAAAGAGCAAAAACATTTGACGGAGACGGCATTAGATGAGTATAATAGTTACGATTATGTGATTCATAACGACGGAACTTTAGATGATTTAAAAGATAAGGTTTTAGAAGTAGTGAGGAAGGTAGAACATGAATATTAGAGATGAATTTATAAAGTATTTTGAAAAAAATGGACATAAGCAAATTCCTAGTAGTCCTATTGTTCCAGAAAATGATCCAACTGTTTTATTTAATACGGCTGGTATGCAGCCACTTGTTCCTTATTTAATGGGAGAAAAACATCCTTATGGTAAGAGGCTTTGTGATTATCAAAAGTGTGTGAGATTAACTGATTTGGATGAAATTGGAGATAAGACTCATCATACATTTTTTGAAATGTTAGGTAACTGGAGTTTAGGAGATTATTTTAAAAAAGAGGCTATTGGTTATAGTTTTGAATTTTTAACAAATGTTTTAAATATTCCTTTAGAAAGACTTGCTGTTACGGTGTTTGAAGGGGATGATAAGATTCCCCGTGATGAAACTTCTGCTGATAGGTGGAGAGAACTTGGAATAAGTGATGATAGAATTGCTTATTTAGGGGTTAAAGATAATTTTTGGATACCTGGTGATTCTGGACCTTGTGGAGGAGATACGGAAATATTTTATTTTAGAAGTGATGATGAAATCCCAGAAAAGTTTGATCCAGAAGATGATAGATGGGTTGAAATTTGGAACAATGTGTTTATGGAATTTTATAAAGATGAGGATGGAAATATTACTGAACTTAAACAGAAGAATGTTGATACTGGAATGGGTTTAGAGCGTATTGTAGCTGTTTTAGAAGGTGTGGATGATAACTATAAAAGTTCTATTTGGCTTGATGTTATTAATAAGTTAGAAGAGATTAGTGGTTTATCTTATGAAGGTAACGAAAAGGCTATGAGAATTATTGTTGATCATATTAGAACTTCTGTATTTATTGCAGCAGATCCAGCAGGAATTAAACCAAGTAATACTGATCAAGGTTATATTTTAAGAAGATTAATTAGAAGATTTATTCGTCAAGCTAGAAAACTTGGCATTGATATTAATAGTGATTTTGATGAACAGATTGCTTTATTAATTATTAGTAAATATGAGAGGTATTATAGTGAGCTTGCTGAAAATAAAGAGGTAGTATTAGATGTACTTTCTAATGAAAAAAAGAAGTTTAGTAGGACTTTGGAAAAGGGATTAAGAGAGTTTGAAAAGTTAGTTGATTTGGATGCGAAGGTTATTGATAAAAATATTGCATTTAAATTATATGATACTTATGGTTTTCCAATTGAACTTACTATAGAAGAAGCTAAAGATAGGGGTATGACTGTTGATGTGGACGGCTTTTATGAGAAGTTTAGGGAACATCAAGAAAAATCAAGAACGGCTTCTAAGGGTAAATTTAAAGGTGGACTTTCTGGAAATAGTGAGATAGAAACTAAGTATCATACAGCAACACATTTACTTAATGCAGCTTTAAAAAAGGTTATTGGACCAGAAGTTCATCAATTAGGTAGTAATATTACACCTGAGAGGTTAAGGTTTGATTTTCCATGTGATCATAAGATGACTGATGAAGAGAAAAAGCAAACAGAACAGTTAGTTAATAAGTGGATAGAAGAAGATATTTTAGTTGAAAAATTAGAAATGAGTAAGGATGAGGCTATTAAATCTGGAGCAGAATGTACATTTATAGATAGATATCCTGATATAGTTACTGTGTATAAAATTGGTGATGTTTCAATGGAATTATGTGGTGGTCCTCATGTTAGTCATACTGGAGAACTTGGACGCTTTAAGATAAAAAAAGAAGAGGCTAGTAGTGCAGGGGTTAGAAGAATAAAGGCTATTTTAGAATAGTCTTTTTTGTTTACTAGGAATTTGCTTTGTAAAAGGTAAAAGTTTGCAAGAAGTTATTTACAAGAACGTTTGTATGTGC
>CALVRK010000029.1 GCA_944358565.1 uncultured Bacilli bacterium | reverse complement strand
AATCAAATGAATAATGATATATCAAATAATAAAAATAATAAATATCAATATAAAATTAATATGAATATACTAGTTGGAACATTAAAGAAAAATTTAATAGAAATAATAAATAGCGACTTGAAAAATCTTGATGATGAAATTGAAAAACTCTATAATCAAATAAAACGGAATTTAATAGCTGTTAAGCCAAATAGAAAGAATCCTAGAAATAAGACAAGAACAGCTAATAAGCATAGAACTAATCATAGATCCAGTTTTTAGACATTGCTTAGCTTGACAGCATTGGGTGGCGACTATCCGATACTCTATATGGAGGAAGCTTAGATTCCTATGAAGTAGAAAGAGCTTACCGTGAGGTAAGCTAATGCCAGATTTATTTGTTATTTTGTTCTGTTTCTAATAACCTTAAATAGATTTACATTTCTTTAAATAAATATCTTAATAATCGATAAAATATGTCAAAATTGTGTGTAAAAATGAAAGCCATTTAAATAAATGGTTGTGTTAAACAAAGTGACTGATAAAAATATACTATGATATATAGCAATAAATATAAGGATTATTTAAAATGAATAGTTTATATTATTAAATAAAACTCCAATGATATGCCCATCGGTCATAAAGTATAACAGAACAAAATAAATAAAAGATAATACATGAAAAATTAGTGACTTTTTTACATCATTTGATAATTAGATGAATTGTAATTATTATAGTTACTATTATTAACTGTATTTTCTAATCTTGTCACTCTTTGTTCTAAATTGTTTACTTGATTAGTTAAAGTACTTAAATCACTACTATTAATAGTGCTTTGAACACTCGTTAAAGGAACATTAGTCATTCCCGTATTAGTCCCCGGCATAGGAATCATTTGACCAGGCATAACCATACCATAATTAGGAATCATTTGTGGATAAATAGGATAGGCTACTCCACCACAATCGCGATCTTTTTTCACACATCATACTCCTTTCATATTCTAATTAATTATATGCTTTTGTTTATTTTTAGTGCGCGTTTATGTTATAATAATTAGTGGTGATAAACATGAGACTAAAAAACATCAAAGGTGCGAAAGAAAAAATAAGCAAATCACCTTATATCATTTTAAAACCCGAAGATTATAAGGGAAAATTTAAAACTATCTTTAATAATGATAATCCTATTCACTTAGAGATAGGTATGGGTAAAGGGGACTTTATTATTGCTATGGCTAGGAAGTATCCTCATATTAATTTTATTGGCATTGAAAAATTTGATAGCGTTATTTTAAGAGCTACTCAAAAATTAGAACATATTGATTTGCCAAACTTAAAATTAATCCGTTTTGATGCTACCGAAATAGAAAATATTTTTGACCGAGAAATAAATACTATATATTTAAATTTTTCAGATCCATGGCCTAAAAAAAGACATGAGGATCGAAGATTAACCAGTAATAAATTTTTAAAGCGTTACGATAATATTTTTAAAGAATCCAAACACATTATTCAAAAAACTGACAATCGCAAATTATTTGAGTTTTCTTTAAAATCATTTACTGATTATGATTATAAAATAAAAAACATATCTTTAAATCTCCATGAAGATAATATCGATAATATAGAAACTGAATATGAAAAACGTTTTGTCAGTCTTGGATTTCCAATATATATGGTTGAAGTTAAAAAATAGACATAATTTTACATGTGAATTAAATGTTTTATAGGAAAATTAAGCAAAATTTGATATAATTTAAAGTAAGCAGGTGTGTATATGAAGAAAATACTTCTTATAGGACTAGTTACACTCATTCTAACTGGCTGCACTATTGTTAGAATTGACACAACTAGTATTGATAATATTCTTAATGTTGTCTTATCCAAAGAAAATACTTTATATAACCGTGTGGGACGTGGATATAAGTATTATGTACCAAGAGGAGTAACTTATATCGACAGTAGTGGTTCTAATGATAAATTATATTCTAATGGTGTGTATTATTATTTATATTTAGATGAAATTAGTTACTACTATCAAAAAACATTAGATTATAAAAAGGATGATAGTAAATATTACTCTAGAAAAATAGATAATGATGGTAGTTTAGGATATCTCGAAATTACTAAACAAGATAACCTTTATTTAATTGAATTTGTCTACAACTATGCAAGAATAGAGGCTTTAGTACCAAAAGAAGATATCAACGACACTGTTTTAAATAGTTCATACATTTTATCGACAATAAAATACAATAGCGATATAGTAAAATTATCATTAGAAGATAACTTTTTACAAAATAAAGAAGAAAAATATGACGTATTTAGTGCGAAAAATCAAGATGAAAACAGCTTTTTACGTTATGAAGAAGAAAATTAGAGGTGTATTTATATGGGACTAATTGATAAATTTAAAAATTTATTTACCGAAGAAATAGAAGTAGAAGAAAAAGAAGAAAAAAAAGATGCTATTCAAAAAGAAGTTATCCAAGTAGAAATTCCTTCACCAAAAAAATCACGTTCAGAAATTTATGCAGATGATGTGCCATCTCAAAACGAGATGTCAATCAAAATAGAAAAGGAGCCTATCGAACCGTCTAAAAGTGAATATAAATTTCCATTTTTTGACGATAATGACTTTGACTCTATAGATGTAAAACCAGAAACAAAAGAAGAAAAGAAAAAACAATCTCATCATCGCAAAGAAGTTTACAATCCACCAAAAGAAGAAAAGAGAAGTTTTAGGCCTTCACCAATTATTTCACCAGTGTATGGAATTTTAGATAAAGGCTATCAAAGAGATGAATTTCAAAATAAAAATGATGGTCGTTCTTCATATTATAGTTCTAAAGAAGCTAATGTTGACGCCATTAGAAATAAAGCCTATGGTGGACTAGAAGCTGACATTGAAACAACACTATTTGGTGGTAACCGAGTCTTATTTAATGAGAAAGAAGGACCAAAAAAAGATGTTACTCAAAAGGTGCCTGAAGAAAATACAAATAAAGATTTAGAATCTGACTATGACTTTGATTCAAGCACTTTAGGTGAAAAACCTAGACATGGCATATCAAAAGAGGACGATTTAACTGATCTTTTAGAAGAAGAAATGGACAAGCCAGTAACTGAAGAAAAACATAAAAAAGGTCCTCGAAAAATCAGTGATCAAGAATTATTTAGTTTGATAGATTCTATGTATGAAAAGGGGAATAAATAATGATTATTAGTTTTGCTGATGTATTATCTGTGTTATTTTACATATTATTAATTGTCTTAGTAATTGCTTTACTCATTTTAGTTATTAATGCCATTAAAACATTAGATAAAGTTGATAAATTAGTCGATGATGTTAGCCAAAAATCACAAAAACTAAATGGTTTGTTTTGTATCATTGACAATACCACTGATGCTGTAGTTGGGTTCAGTGATAGCATTATCGGGTTTTTATCTAATGCCATTGGTAAAATATTTAATAGAAAGAAGGAAACTAAAGATGACGAAGAAAAGTAAAGGAATCGGAAAATTTGTTGTAGGAGCAGGTGTAGGAGCCGCTTTAGGACTATTATTTGCTCCAAAAAAAGGTTCAGAAACTAGAGAAGATTTGAAAAAAATGTTTGACGATTTAGTAAACAAAGTAAAAAACATCGAGATGGAGGATGTAAAAGAAACCGTTGAAACTAAAATTGCTGAACTTAAAGAAGGTTTAGCTGAATTAGATAAGGAAACTGTTTTAGCCGAAGCTAAAAAACAAGCAAAAAAGCTTCAAGATGCAGCTGAAGAACTAGTTGACTACGCTATTGAAAAAGGAACTCCAGTCATTGAAAAATCAGCAAACGCTATCAAGAAGAAAGTAATCGAAGTTTCTAAAAGTGTAATTACGAAATTAGAAAAGGAAACAAAATAGTCACTTCGGTGATTATTTTTTTGATTTATGGCCAAAAAACATATCTTGATGATGCAAACCTTTATAAAAGTAATGCTTGGCTTAAAAAAAGAAATAGAAGCTGTTACTCCTGATAGTTATTATCCAAGTATATATAAAATCGATTACCAAATCTTAAAAAAAGAAAAAATTGATACATTATTATTTGATATTGATAATACAATTACTAAAGTTGACGATTTAAACATTCCAAAAGAAACTGCTGATTTAATGGAAAATTTAAAAAAACAAGGTTTTAAAATCTTACTATTTTCTAATAACCATGAACAAAGAGCTAAACCAGTCGCTAAAAAATTAAATCTTCCACTATTATCTGATGCCGGCAAACCAACTAAAGAAGCCTATGAAAAAGCTCTAAATATATTAAATTCAAATAAAGAAAATACTGCTGCTATTGGGGACCAATTACTTTCCGATATTGTTGGTGCTAAAAAATATAGAATAAAAGCTATATTAGTTGATCAATTATCTAAAGAAAATAATATTCAAACCGGAATGGCTCAAAAATTACAAAAACATATGATTAAAAAACTCAAGAAATATAAACAATTTCAAATCGGAAAATATTATATATCAGAAAACAAGACTAATTGATGAATTATTGTATATCTATTCTTTATATACTAATATTATGTTAAAATATAGATAGATGATATAATCTAAAAATAATTATAATGTTCATGACTACGTGTGTCTTGAACGAAGTGAAAGGAATGAAAATTTTTATGGATAAAGTTTTAGAAGCATTAAAAGAAATGGACATTAATTATGAAATCATTACTCATCCAGCCGCATACACAACTGAGGAAGCCGATGAATATGTTAAAGACCGTGAAGGAGTCTTTTCAAAAACATTACTCTTATCAGACAAAAAAGATAGAAACTTTTATTTAATCATTATAGATGATAGAAAACGTTTGGACATAAAAAAATTAAGTACTTTAGTAGGTCAAAGATTACACTTTGCCAAAGAAGAAGATTTAATAAAAAAATTAGGATTAAAACCTGGCAGCGTTTCATTATTTGGACTACTCAATAATAAAGAAAAAGATGTAAAGGTGTTTATCGATAAAGAAGTTACTAAAGAAAATATAATAAACTTTCATCCAAACGTTAATATAGCCACACTTTTCATATCTATTGATAACATGTTTAAATTTTTAGATAACCTAAACTTTAAATATCAAATTATAGATTTATAAACCTAAGTTATGTTATAATTATATATGAAAGTAGGAAAAAACATGGATTTACGGCAATATGAAAAAGACTTACAAGCAAAAGGAATCAATATCATAGGGGGAACTGATGAAGCAGGTAGGGGGCCACTCTATGGACCAGTTGTTGCTGCTTGCGTTGTTTTACCACACGGTTTCGAATTAGAAGGTTTAAATGATTCTAAAAAATTAACCGAAAAAAAAAGAAACATATTTTATGATTATATTGTAGAAAACACTATTTATGGAATTGGTATTGTTTCTCCAGAAGAAATAGATAAAATAAACATCTATGAAGCAAGTAGAAAGGCCATGGTTGAAGCCATTAGAAAGGTTCAAAAACAAATTCCATTAGAATATGTTTTGTCCGATGCCATGCCCATAGATATAGATGTTCCTGTTATGCCAATTATAAAAGGTGATGCTAAAAGTGCTTCCATTGCCGCAGCTAGCGTTATAGCCAAAGTAACTAGGGATAGAATTTTATATGAAATAGATAAAAAGCACCCCGAATATGGTTTTAAAAATCATAAGGGTTATCCAACAAAAAAACACTTAGAAGCTATTAATAAATATGGTTTAATTGATGGATATCGAAAAACTTACGGTCCGATTAAAAATTATATAGAAAATGGTCATTGTTAGAAAGGAAATAATTATGATAATAAATGAGAATAATAAAGATATGATTTTAAAAGGTATGGTGAAAAGAGGATTTAACCAAGATCCAAATGAACTTAGAGCTAAACTTCACCCAAATGCTGGCAAAATTAATAAACCTAACACTCCAGAGCCACCGACTCAAGTAAAAAAAACTATTGCTGATAATAGTCTAAAAGAAACATTTAATGTATTGAGAAGATTAAAATGAAAATCACAAAAATACCAGTAGGCTATTTAGAATCAAATTGTTATGTCCTAGAAGAAGATAATAAAGTAATTGTAATAGATCCAGGTGATGACTATGAAAAAATTTCAAGGTCACTTAAAAATAAAGATGTAATAAAAGTTTTAATTACGCACTATCATCCAGATCATATAGGAGCTTTAAATCATTTTGAAAAAGAGTTAATATTAAATAATCCTAAAGAACAGACATACTGTTTTGAACCTTTTACTTTTGAAGTTATTTTTACTAAAGGACATACCAGTGATAGTGTCACATATTATTTTCCTAAAGAGCACGCTATGTTTACCGGTGACTTTCTATTCAAAGAAACCATTGGTCGAACCGATATGCCTACTGGAAATATGGAAGAAATGAAAAATAGTTTAGACATCATTAAAACTTATCCTAATAATACAAAAATTTATCCAGGACACGGAGATATTACTAATTTAAAATATGAAAAAGAAAACAACTGCTTTTTGAAATAGATTTTTGTTGTTGTTAATTTAATGTCGTGTTATAATTATAATAAAAAGGAGGCTAAAAAATGTTTGAAGGTACAGGTAAGTATTTTTTAATGCTTTTTATCGTACTTTTTATCGTTTATATTACGGTAAAAATATGTTTAAGTAAATTATTTAAAGAAGCAAAAATTCCAGAGTGGAAAGCTTATGTCCCTTTTTACAACAGATTAGTTTTAGTAGATTTATTGGATATTAAAAAATCAGTTTTTTTAAAAACTTTAATCCCTTTTGCTAATCTTTATTACTATAATATAATAATCAAAGAACTCTTAACAGCGTATAAATTAAATCCTAAAGAATCAATTTGGTTTATCCTTGTACCTATGTACAAATTTCCTGAATTAGTTTTAAAAAACCCCAAATTTATGCTTCATATGTACGATAATACCGAACAATTTATAAGTAATCAAAACATTTTGTTTGAAACAATACCTGAAGAGCCAATTATAAATCAATCAACAAATACAGTTCCAAACCAAATGGCTCCTCAATCACAAACTACTCAAGGAGAAGTAGTAATTAATCCAAGTTTATATAATCAAATGAATACTACAGTCAAAGAAGAGTCAATAATTGATTTATATAATAAAGAAGGTAGAAATAGTGTCTTTTTAAACAATGATCTTGAACCCGATGAGAGACACGAAACTGTTATTGAGGCAAAACAAGAAGTTAAGCCAGAAGAGAATCCGATTTTTGTAGATAATAGTAAACCAAGAGTGTGTCCAAAATGCGGTACTAAATTATCGTCAACAGCTACAACATGCTTTCTTTGTGGCACAAAAGTATTGTAATTTTTATAAAAAACATGTATAATTTAAAACAAAGCCATGACCAAGAGGAGTAAATATTTATCTATTTAAAGAAAGTTAGTGGTAGATGTAAACTAACAATAGAGAATATTGAAGGTAGCTTGACCAAGCTGATTTTCTGAAATAAGAGTAGGAAAATTCGTCAAAGTGCGTTAAACTAATCGAGATAAGTTAAAACTTATAAATTAAGGTGGTACCACGTTCAATACGTCCTTAAATTTATAAGTTTTTTTGTTATAAGGTGATTCATATGATAGAAATTTTTGAGAAATATGTTAATAACTTTGATATGAAAGATGAAAACATTAAGGCAAAATATAATCATTCATACCGAGTCATGAAGCTTAGTGAAAAATACGCTAAAGAGTTACATTTTAACCAAGAAGATATCCAAATTGCCAAAATAATTGGATTACTGCACGATATTGGTCGTTTTGAACAATACAAACAATATCATTCATATAATGATTCCAAAACATTTGATCATGCAGACTACGGGGTTAAAATATTGTTTGAACAGAAACTGATACAAAATTTTGAAATCTCAAAAAAATATTATGATATTATTGAATTTTCTATTAAAAATCATAATAAATTTAGTATCAATAAAATAGATGATGAAAGAAAATTAATGCATGCAAAATTAATTAGAGATACTGATAAAATAGATATAATATTTTTATTTGGTTATCTAAACGATCTGAGATTAAAAGAAACAGCCGAGCCAATTACTAAAGAAGTCTTAGAATGCATTAAAAGACATAAATCCGTAGATATTAATCTATGTAAAAACCCAAATGATTACATTGTAACAAAATTATCTTTTGCTTTTGATATAAACTATGATGAATGTTTAAAAGAGTTTAAAGAATATTTAGCAAAATTTTATGAGAGGCTAAAATATAAATACATATATGAACAAGTATATATAGAAGTTATGAAATACATAGACGAAAGGAATGAGAATAATGCTTGATAAAAAATATAATCATTTAATTGTTGAAAAAGATAAATATGAAACTTGGAAAAAGAAAGGATATTTCACCGCGGGTGACATGTATAAAAAACCATACGCTATTGTAATTCCACCACCAAACGTAACTGGTAAACTCCACATTGGACATGCTTGGGATACGGCCCTACAAGATATTTTGATCAGATATAAAAAACTAAAAGGATTTGATACTTTATGGATTCCTGGAATGGACCATGCTGGTATTGCCACACAAGCAAAAGTTGATAAAAGATTGCGAGATGAAGGAATCGACCCAAGAAGCATGGACCGTGAAGAATGGTTAAAAGCCGCCTGGGCTTGGAAAGATGAGTATGCTGAGAATATACATAGACAATGGGCTAAACTTGGACTTGCCTTAGATTATTCAAAAGAAAGATTCACTCTAGATGAAGGACTTTCTAAAGCTGTTCGAAAAGTTTTTGTTGAATTATATAATAAAGGATTGATTTATCGTGGTGAAAGAATTATTAATTGGGATCCAGTTCAATTAACCGCTTTATCTAATGAAGAAGTAATTTATAAAGATGAGGAAGGTGCTTTTTACCACTTAAAATATTATATCGATGGAACTGATGAATACTTAGATGTTGCGACAACGCGTCCTGAAACTTTATTTGGTGATACCGCTGTTGCTGTTAACCCAAATGATAAAAGGTATAAGCACCTAATTGGACAAAATGTTATTCTACCAATTGTTGGTAAAAAAATTCCAATTATTTCTGACGAACACGCTGATATGGAAAAAGGAACCGGATGCGTTAAAATCACCCCAGCTCATGACCCAAATGATTTTGAAGTAGGACAAAGACATGGCTTAGGAAAAATCGTTATTATGAATCCTGATGCCACAATGAATGAAAAAACAGGCAAATATCAAGGGCTCAATAGATTTGAATGCCGTGAAAAACTTGTTGAAGATTTAAAAGAACAAGGTTTATTACTAGGTATTGAAAAAATCACTCACTCAGTTGGACATTCTGAAAGAAGTGATGCCATTGTTGAACCATATTTATCTAAGCAATGGTTTGTTAAAATGGATGTTCTAGCCAAAAATGCTTTAAAAAACCAATATAATCAAAATACTAAAGTAAACTTTTTCCCAGAAAGATTTGAAAAGACCTTAAATCACTGGTTAGAAATTTCTCATGACTGGTGTATATCTAGACAATTGTGGTGGGGTCATCGCATACCAGCATGGTATAAGGATGATGAAGTGTATGTTGGTATGGAAGCACCAAAAGAAGATGGATGGACTAGGGACCCAGATACTTTAGATACTTGGTTCTCATCAGCTCTCTGGCCATTTAGTACCATGGGATGGCCTGATGATACCGAACTATATAAAAGATATTATCCAAACGATGTTATAATTGCTGGATTTGATATTATTTTCTTCTGGGTTAGTCGTATGATATTCCAAGGACTAGAATTTACTGGACAAAGACCATTCAAAGATTGCTTAATTCATGGATTAGTACGTGATAATTTAGGACGTAAAATGAGTAAATCTTTAGGTAATGGAGTAGACCCAATGGATGAGATTGAAAAATATGGTGCGGATAGTTTAAGATTTTTCTTAACTACATCTTCTGCTCCGGGCATGGATGTGAAATATGATCCTGAAAAAGTTAAATCAACATGGAACTTTATAAATAAACTTTGGAATGCTTCAAGGTTTGTATTGATGAACATTGAAAACGACTATGAAGAAACTATGGATAACTTAACTTTGCCGGACAAATGGATTTTAACTAAATTAAATGAGACTGTTAAAGATGTTACTAACAGTATGGAAAAATATGAATTTAATATTGTTGGATCGACTTTATATAATTTTATTTGGAATGATTTCTGCGATTGGTATATTGAACTTTCTAAAATAAACATGAATAATACATCTAAAACAATACTAGTTAAAGTATTGAAAGCTATTTTAAAAATGCTTCATCCATTTATGCCTTATGTTACTGAAGAAATATACACCAAACTACCAAACACCGAAGAGTCTATCATGTTAAGTACATATCCAGAATATAATGTAGAAGAAATCTTTGAAAATAGTAAAGATATGGAGGAGATAATTGAACTTGTTAAAAAAGTAAGAAAAGCAAAACTTGAAAACAACATTAAAGAAAACCATATTGAATATACAAATGAAATTTTAAAGAACAATGAAACTATTTTAAATAAATTACTAAAAAATACAAAACTTGTAAATCACGAATCACTTGACACTTTAGTTTTCAATTTTATGGGCGATAATGTAACTTTATATTATGATAACTCATTAAATAAAACGGCTGAAATAGAAAATCTATATAAAGAGAAAGATCGCCTAGAAGCGTCAATTAATAGACGTGAAAAATTACTTGAAAATCAGAATTATATAAATAAAGCACCTAAAGATATCGTTGAAAATGAAAGGGAAACATTAAAAAAAGAAAAACAAGAATTAGATATTATACTTGACAAATTAAAATAACAAAAAAGATTGATTTATGCAAAAAAATGTGGTATATTGATAACAGAATAGGGGCGAGGAGGTGAAATAGATGAGAAAGAATTCTAAAGGTTTTACTTTGATTGAGCTATTGGCCGTAATCGTTATCTTAGCTATTATCGCCTTAATTACAACTCCAATCAT
>CALVRK010000028.1 GCA_944358565.1 uncultured Bacilli bacterium | reverse complement strand
CATCAATAATCTTATCAATAACAATTGTTTCTATTTTATCTTTAATTATTTTAGCTATCTTTCTAGCCCCATACTCCTCATAATTAGATAAACTTACAATTTCATTAAAAGCTTCTTTAGAAATTTTAATATTAATCTTTTCGCTATATTTATCTTTAAACTCCTTTAACTGCATTCTTACAATTTTATAAATATCATCTTCATTTAAAGGATTAAAACATATAACCTTATCTACCCTATTCATAAAAGGAATTGAAAAACTATCATTTAATCTTGACGTTTTCATATTATTATTAAATCCTACATTTATCTCATGAAATCCAACATTAGATGTCATAATAATTACTACATTATCAAATCTAACAACCTTACCTTTACTATTTTTTGCTTTACCTTCATCTAGAATTTGCAAAAATAAATTTATAATATTCGTATGCGCTTTTTCTATTTCATCTAAAATAAGTACTGAATATGGTTTATTTCTAATCTCTTCAAAAATATTAGTATTATCGTCATAGCCAACATATCCAGGAGGAGAACCTATTAATTTACTAATACTGTGAGCTTCTTTATATTCGCTCATATCAAGTTTAATAATATTTCTATTACCAACTAAATTTTCTCCAAATGTTCGCGCTAATAACGTTTTACCAACTCCAGATGGACCACAAAACAAGAAAGAAAAACACTTATCATTAAAACCTAATTTAATCTTTTTAGCCACCTTTGCAACTTCCTTTAAAGCTTCGTCTTGTCCAATAATCTTTTTGCTTAAAATTTTTTCCGTTTGTTTAATTAATTTAACCTTTTCATTTAAAATCTCATAAATAGGGATACCCGTTTTCATATTAATAACTTCTGCCACATCTAGCTTAGTAACTTTCCTACTATGTGTTTTATAAAGTGATAACTCTAAATTATTGATTTTATTCATTAATTTAAATTCTTCATTTTTAAACGTACTAGCCTTATCAAAATCATTATCTAAAATAGCTTTTTTCTTATTTTTAATAACTTCTTTTAACTTTTTATTATAAACACCATACTCTTTTAAATTTTTATTTTCTTTTAAACTCACCTTAGCTGAAACCTCATCCAAAATATCAATCGATCTATCCGGTTCATTTCGGTTATAAATATATTTATTAGATAAATGAATAATTAAATCGATAATCTCTTCATCAATAATAACCTTGTGAAACCCTTCATAAATCTCTTTTAAATTCATTAATATACTTTTAACTGTATCTATACTCGGAGCTTCTATCATTACCTTTTGAAATCTTCTTTCTAAAGCACTATCTTTCTCGATATATTTTTTATACTCATCAGTAGTCGTCGCCCCAATACATCTAATCTTACCCCTAGCTAAAGCAGGTTTAAATATATTAGAAGCATCTATGGCTCCTTCAGCTCCTCCCGCTCCCACTAAAGTATGAATCTCATCGATAAATAAAATTATATCGTCATTTTCTTCAATTTCTTTAAGTATTTTATTCATTCTCTCTTCAAACTCACCACGATATTTAGTTCCAGCTACCGAAGATGCCATATCTAAACTGATAATTCTCTTACCTCGTAAAGCTAAAGGAACTTCCCCTCTAACTATCATATTAGCAAGCTCCTCGACAATTGCCGTCTTTCCAACACCAGCTTCACCTATTAATAATGGATTATTCTTACACCTTCTACAAAGAATTTCTAATACCCTTTTTATTTCCTCATCTCTACCCGTTACTGGGTCCAAATTACCATTCATAGCCTTCTTATTTAAATCGACTCCAATTTCCTCAATTAAAAGTTTTTTATGACTTTTTTTATTAATAATTTTATCTGTAAACTCACTATATAACTCATCTATATCAATATCCATGCCAATTAATATTCGAATTGCCACACCTTCACCTTCATCAAGAAGGCTTGCAAAAAGATGATTAACCGTCACAACACCATTATTGTTCTCCTTAGCGTCCACTACCGCATTTTCTAATATTCTCTTTAAAAGTGGTGTATACAAAAACCACTCACTATGTTTACTTCCTTTACCTATTATTTTAATAACCTCTTCTTTAAATCTATTATAATCTAAATCAAATTCTTTTAACTTCTCACTAATTTCATTATCACCTTTTAATATTGCAAGAAGTAAATGTTCAGACGAAACATAAGGATGATTCAACTCATACATTTCCTTTTTCGCATTAACTAAAACTTTCCTTGCCTTTTCTTCAAAGTTTCCAAACATTGTTTTAGCTCCTCTCTAATATATCCTATGTTTATATTGGTCATCTTTGAAAAGTTTTATTCGGCAAAAGATTGCAAAAAAAGAAAGACTAAGCTTTCCTACATAATTTGCACTTCTTTAATACTACCATCATCATATCAAAATTAGGAATTTGAAGATTATCAACCGCCATATCATCTTCTACAACTTTAAGACTAACACCTTTCATTAATCTATATTTAATAACTGTATCAAGTGTAGATTGAATATCCAAAATATTTAAATTATCCACTAAATCTACAGGTTCTTCATTTCTTACATCTCTAACTAGTTTTGGATTTTCTACCTCACTAATCACCTTAATTGGCGATTCTAAAACCGTCTCTTTCTTTAATAAATCTGGTTTAATATTAGATTTTTCTATACCTTTATTAATAAATTTGTTTGGATGAGTTTCCTGTTTAACCTCTTTTTCTGACCTAACATCACTAATAAATTTATGAGCACCCTCGCCAACCTTATTTAAAGTACTAAAAGACTTATCTTTTTTATCTGAAACACTCTTTTGAAAAGAAGTACTAATAGTCTCTTCCATTGGTTTTAATAAATTAGGTTTTATAGGATTAACTGGCTCACTTTTTTCTTTAGGAAGTAAAACAGCTTTCTTTTTTTGTTTTTTATTCTTCTTTAATTTTGAAGATTTAATCTTCTTGCCAATCTCACTAATTTTTTCTTTAATATCTTTAACTTCAGTTTTTTCTTCTTTACTAAAAACCATAGGCTCATCAGGTACTAAATCCAATTTATCAAATAAAATATCATGCGCCGGCTCTTCTAAAATCAATTGATTACCAAACATTTTTTCAAACTGCACATTCGGTTTTTCTTCAGGCACATTTAGCGTAATTGACTCTAGCTTATCTACATCAAACTTAAAAGGTTTTAATTTTGGCTTACTAGTTTTACTCTTATCAGCCACATTTATATAACCAACTTTAGTATTGTCAATTTCAATATTTTTAATTAATCCCAAAGTATTTTTAGTCTTAGTCTTTTCCAAATTAGTAATTTGTTCACTAATATCCTCAGCCAAAGGAGTACTTCTTCTATCTAAAATATCCGTAACTTTATTAATACCATTAATAATAAATATCGCAATCACTTGTAAAGCAAACGTTCCTATCAAAAGTTGCATAAGTGTCAAAACATCACTATTTGTATAAAGTGCATTATCCGCATATATATTAATATTATTAGATCTAATAACTGTCAAAGTTAAAACAAATAACATTTGAATAATTGCAAAAGCCGAAATATTAATAATCTTATTTATTTTGTACATTTTCTTACTAAAGAAACTCACTAAAGCAATTATCGAGCACAAAACTACAATGGCAAACAAAGTTATAAAATTAGGAAAATAAAGCGTCATAAATAAACCATTCATTAAATTATCAAAAAGTTCAAATATAACTTCCCCACCAATATATAAAACAAAAATAATCACTAATAAATAGACAAAAATAAAGGCTTTTTTTCCATGTTTTTTTTGTAGTAAAAACATAATTACTGGAACCAATAGTAAAATAATAAAAAGTGGGTGCTCAAAAATATTATCAAAAAGAACGCCAAATTTTTCTAAAAGCGATAATTCTTCCAAACTCCCACCTCATTTCTATAAACATTTTATCATATTTATGCTGTTTTTTTCAGTTTTTTTAAACCTTTAAACTTAGAAAATATTTTATTTACAAAATCCTTACCAACAATATCAGAAATTGTGTTAGACTTATATGCCACAAAGAAATAAATTACTATACCAACTACACCATATAAAATAATGTATAAAATAGATCCAAAACGATTTAATGAATAACTTGGAATAAATAAATTTAAAATTGATAATCCTAATATCATAATGAGTGTACACATAACAACCTTAATTAAAGTTCTAATTGTTTGTAAATAACTAATATTAGTTTCCTTTTTAACCTTTCGAAGTAGATAAATTGAAGCTACTGTATCAATCAAAATATTTAATGTTATTGTCGCGTAATATGATTCTAATCCAACAAAACTAAATAAATGCATAAATGGTACATTAAGTAATATCTTAAATATTAAAGAACCACCCAAAGCCGTAATCGTAGCTTTAGTATTGTTCATCGTCTGATTAGTATTTACCATCACTGAACAAATAGAAAGTGGTATTTGTGATAATATTAATAATTTAAAAATCGAACTATTTAACTCATCATAACCATAAAATACGGTCCATACAGCTTGTGACATAAAACTAATACCTACTGAAAGTGGGATGGTCACTAAAAATAAACTCTGTAATGCCTGTGTTATCTTACCATTAACCTCTTTGATATTTTTTACCGCCCAAGCTGATGCAATTGTTGGAATTAAACTTGTAATAATACCAGTTGAAATAGACATAACTATCATATTAAGTTTAGATCCCCAAGTTTGGATAACACTTACAACATTCTCACTAATAGCTGTTGTATAACCAAGTCCAACGAGTCCCTTAACAACTGTAAATACATCTACTAAAACATAAACTGATTGTAAAAGAGAAATAATTACAAAAGGCATTGCATAAAAAATAATTTTCTTAATTAAATCTTTATTTGTAATCTTTTTTTCAGCTAAAGTTACTTTTTCATGACGCTTTAAATCTTTACTCTTTTTTATTTTAAGATAAACATAAAAATAAGCCACTATTGCTCCAACCGTTGCTCCAAAAACAGCCACGCCAACTGCCGTATTTAAAGATAAATGAAATACCTTTAAAGCTAAAAAACTACCCGCTAAAATTACAATTACTCTAGCTAACTGTTCTAAAATATCAGCAATTGATGATACCTGCATAATCTTATGACCTTGTAAATAGCCTTTAGAAACGCTTAAAAAAGGTACAACTAGTACAGCCGTTGAAATAACCCTAATAACCATTGCCACATCTTCTGTACTATTACCACCTTCAACTCCACCAATGATCATATTAGCTACAGTAGGTGCGAAAATAAATAATACTAAAAATGAAATAATACATAAAATAGAAATTACTTTCAATCCAATTTTAAAAACTCGCTCTTTTGTATTATAAAACTTCATCTCGTTATATTCACTAACTACTTTACTCATTGCTACTGGAATGCCCGATGTTGCTAAATTTAAAAACACATTATAAATTGAATAAGCATAACTATATAAAGCTCCACCTTGCGTTCCAATAATCGCATAAAATGGAATAACATAAACAAGTCCAATAACCTTACATATAACAATTCCAATAACCGAAATTGCTGCGCCAGCTAAAAAGCCAGTTCTTTTCATACAAACACCTACCTATATACAATTAAAGCCGAAAAACAATATATTTGTTCTTCGGATACCGCAATAGCAGTTGAAAATTTTATATCAATTATTTCAGGCTCTTCTTCCAAAATAAACCTATTAATAACCTCTTCTAAATCTTTTTCATGACTTTCATCAAAAACTTTTACCTTCATATTATATCACCATTTAAAATATAACAAAAGTTTTAAGTTCAAAATGTCAAAAAAAGAGGAAAAACCTCTTATCTTCCGCTAAAACGACCACCTTTAGCTGGTGTTTGCGGAACTATAGTTCTAGGATTAATACGTCCACTATTTGGATTTCCACCTCTAGCTACATTATTTTCCCATTTATTACCAACATTATCAAATAAATTCAAATGAACATGAATACCTCCAGAACATGAATCACCTGAATTACGTCCAGCCATTTTACCAATTTGTGTTGTGTAAGAAACCTTTTGTCCAACACTTACAGACCAGCTTGATAAATGCCAATAAGAAGTAATATAAGAATGACCATTAATATTATGCTTTACATACACGATATGATTTCCACAAGATCTATTATAATTAAGTAAAATAACTTCACCATCAGCTACTGGATAAACAGGGTCTCCTGCAACGCTCTTAGAGTAATCAATACCGGTATGGAATGAATCATCATATGAACGATAGCCATAATCACTTGTAACATATCCACTATTGATCGGCATATGAGTTCCATTTACACTCGGTAAACTACTACTGCTGCTAAGACGATTTTGACATGATGATGCTGTATCAGTTCCCTTACAGCCTCTAGATTTCATGCTTTGAATTAATTCTATTTGTGTTTTATAAGCTTGATCCTTACTAACCATACCAGATTGTAATGTTTCAATCTCCTTATTAAGCTTAGCCTCTAAAACCGTAAGTTCTGCTTGCTTTTTATTTAACTCTTCTTGTTTAGCATTAAGTTCTCCTTGTTTTTTATCGAGTTTTTCCACATCTTTATTATATTCTTCAATAAGCTCTTCATTATAATCACCAAGTTGCTCTGCCACCGAAATACGATAAATAAAATCCGTAAAATCAGTTGCTCCAAAAATATATTCTAAATAATTAGATTCACCATTAGTTACTTGAACAAAACTCATAATCTCTTTCATTTGCTCATCTTTCGCATCTATATCTTTTTGAATTTCCTCCATTTGATTAGAAATAGATTCAAGTTGCGTTTCAATACTTGATATTTGGTTTTCTACTTCCGCTTTTTCTGCCTTTGCCTTATCACGTTCTGCCTCAGTTAACGCTTTCTCATTTTTTGCTTTATTATATGCTTCCCTATTAGCTTTTGCTTCAGCTTCTAATTCGTTCAAAGTTTTTTCTTTCGCATAACTAGTTGGAAGAATAATACTAAATAAAACAAGTACAAGCACCACTACACAAAGCATCTTCGATTTCATATATCAAACCACCTCATTCTTTTAAAATAGCCACAGATTTTTTATAATCCGGCATATATATTCTTACTTCATCCCAAAACTCCTTAGAATGATCAAAATGTACGAAATGTGAAAGTTCATGAATAATAACATAATCAATTTCATGAATTGAATATTTAATTAATTTTGAATTTAAAGTAACCGAATTATCTCTTTTATTACAAACACCCCATCTAGTTTTCATATTTCGAATCTTAAGTTTAGGAAAAGGAATATCTTCATCAAACAAATTATAATTGTATTCTAAACGTTCTGTAAAAATCCTCTTTGTTTCTTTTTTGAGCCATTTTTCCAAAGTCTTTTCATCTTTAACAAAAATCTTACTATCACTAACTTCTATATTTTCAAATGGTACTAATATTATATCATATTTTTTTCCAAGATAATAAAAAAGCTGTTCTTTTTCCAATTTTTTCCTAGTTTTTGACAATGCTTTCCGTAAAAAATCTTTTTCATTGTCGAGAATAATCTTAACTTCTCTTTTACTAGTTAAATAATTAGTCGTCACATAAATAGTCATATCATCTTTTATCTTTATATAAGTGTTTTTATTTTTTTTCTTAACCATTAAAACATTATAAGTCTGTCCATCTAATTTATAATTAAACATTACTTCCATCTTACCACCATATACATTTTACCACAAAACCCCAAAAAGAAAAAAGCCTTAAGCTTTTTCTAATACTGATGTGCAGTGTGGACACCTTGTCGCTTTTATATCTATCTCACTCATACAATAAGGGCATTTTTTAGTCGTTGGTTTTTCTTCTTTTTTAGGGCCTAAAGATTTAACTTTATTAATTGCCTTCACAATACAGAAAAGCACAAAAGCCATAATCACAAAATTTATAAGAGCTGTTAAAAAAGATGAAATAAATCCTGAAACATCTTGCCAATTATAACGAGCCCCACCAGTTACAACATTTAATATTGGGTTAATAAAATTATCTGTAAGTGATGTCACTATTCCAGAAAATGAAGTTCCAATAACGATACCAACAGCCATATCCACCATATTTCCTTTTAAAGCAAATGTTTTAAATTCTTCAATAAATTTCTTCATAAAACCCACATCTTTCAAAAAAATATACAAGAAAAACTACATGAAAGTAGTTTTTATAAAAGTGTTACTATCCCACAAGTAAGTAATACTAATAATAATGCGATAAGTGCGAACTTCCAAATATATTTCATCCATTCTTTGTAAGATACATCGAATAAACTAAGTCCTGCAACTAATACAACACTTGTTGGGAAAATAAGCATTGCAACACCATAAACTGATTGAATTAAAAGTCCTGCAACTGATAATGAAGCTGCATCAAATCCTGAAGTAAATGATGTTAAACCTGAAAGTAAATAATATAAATCATTGTAAAAGAAACTACCAATTAATGAAGCTGCACTTGCTGTAAGTACATTAAATCCATCAGTAAGATCAAATATTTTTGCATTTATAGTATCCACAAGAGTTCCTGTTCCTGCATAAGAAGCTTGATATAAAATGTATAAAACAACACTAGCTAATGCTGCATAAAAAGCTGTAGGAAGCCATTTTTTTACTCCTTCAACAAAACTTTCTATATAATCATTAAAACTAAGTCTATAAATCCATGAAATAATAGCTGATGCAATAATCATCATAGTAGCAAGATCTATATTACTCCAATATCCTAATTCTGAAACACCACTTAATAAATGTTCAAAAATTGGGAAATCACCTATTTGAACACCCATAATAGCTTCATGAATGTCACTAAATACTTCTATACCAAATGAATAGTACCAGTTATACATTCCTATTAAACAAATAATTAACATTAATAAGAAAATTATAACCATTGGCACTGCACTAACTTTAGATTTCTCAGAAACCTTTTTAACTGGTTTAGCAACTGCAAATGCTTTTGTATTAGATTTACCCTTTGCTGTTTTCTTTTTACCAGCTGTTTTAGTGTTAGTTTTTTTAGTTGTTGTTTTAGGTGTTTTTTTCGCACTTTCTTTAGAAGTTTTCTTAATAGAAGTTGTTGCAGCTTTTTTCTTAGAACTTTTAGTTTCAGAAGTTTTAACTGTTTTCACTTCTTTAACTTCTTTTTCATTTTTAGTAACTTTTGCCTCTTTTAATTCTTTTTTCATTGCTCTTTTACTAGTCATTACAACAGTAGCGCAAAGAACAATTGTTAAAATAACTAATAAAATAACTTTGGCGACAATTTGGTTACTCATATCAAGAGCTAATAAATTTGCTGTATAGCCAGTAATATTAAAACCATAAGTAGATGCTACTGAACCGACAAGCAAAGAGCCTACTGTTGAAGCAAGTACTGTTACTTTATCAAAATTCATCACAAATAACACTGCCGCAAATAAAGGTACTAAAACAAATAACGGTAAAATCAAACCTGTAATTGAAGAAAGTAAAGTAAATAAAATAGTTGTAATAACTAAAAATACTCTTTCTTTACCTTCAAATGCATGACCTATTCTATTAGTAACTTTTTCTAATGCGCCTGTTTTTTCCATAACGCCATAAAGTCCACCAATCGTCGCAAATACTACACCATATAAAATAAATGTAATAAAAGCTTGAATAGGTGCATTAAATAAATCAATTAAACCAACAGGATCAATTCCATTAGTTGTAAGTTCACCATTTGAATATGTACCTACCGGAATAATCCAACTTAATACCACATAAATTAAGAAAGATATTCCTATTACCTTAAGTAATTTTGTTTTCACCTTTCTCTACCTCCCAACAGCATTATATCAAAAAACCCTTATAATATAAAGTTTTTTTAAATAAAATTGTTCATTTTTCATTATTTTTTCACAAACAAAATGTTTATGTTATAATATTTTTGGTGATTTTATGGACAAATTTATATACTCAAATACTAATAAAAGATATCATACATTAGATTATTTTTATAAACAAAAATTTGGAGGAAAAGTATGTAAAATAAGCTTAAATGCCGGTTTCACTTGTCCTAATATTGACGGTACTTTATCTAAAAATGGATGCATATATTGCTCTAAATCAGGTAGTGGTGAATACGGTGGTAATCCTAAAGAAGATTTAATCAAACAGTTTAATGAAATTAAAAAAGTCATGAATAAAAAATGGCCAAATGCCAAATACATCGCCTACTTTCAAGCTAGAACTAATACATATGCTCCCGTAAACATATTAAAAGAAAAATATGAAACTGTTTTAAACCAAAATAATGTTGTTGGTCTCGCCATTGCCACAAGACCAGATGCCATAAGTGATGAATGCTTAGATTATCTAGAAAAGTTAAATAAAACAACATTTTTAACGATTGAACTAGGCCTTCAAACCATTCACGAAAAAACATCAAAAATAATAAATCGTTGTCATGAGCTCAAATGTTTTGAAGAAACTTTAAACAAATTAAAATCTAAAGGCATATTTACTGTCGCCCATATTATCAATGGCTTACCAGGTGAAACTAAAGAAATGATGATTGAAACTGCTAAATACTTAAATAAATTACAAATTGATGGTATCAAAATTCACATGCTTTCAGTCCTAAAAGATACTCCTTTGGAAAAATATTATAAATTAAAACCATTTCATATTCTAACTAAAGATGAATACATTGATATAGTCATCAAACAATTAGAACATCTAAATCCTAACATTGTTATTCAAAGACTAACTGGTGATCCCATGAAAGAAGAATTAATCACCCCTATATGGACAACTAAAAAGATCGATGTCCTAAATGGCATCGATAAAGAAATGGTTAAACGAAATACTTATCAAGGCTCTAAATGTAATATTAATTAGAGCTTTTTTAATCAAATCTTTGCCCTATATATAAAGTTACCAGAATGTGCTCTCATAAAATAACCTTTAAATATATCACGCTTGAATATCCAGCTATATCCTAATATTTTAACCTTATTGGTTTTAATATATCATTAACTGATGAAGTAAATTTATTACATCTAGGACACCTATATTTT
>CALVRK010000027.1 GCA_944358565.1 uncultured Bacilli bacterium | reverse complement strand
TTTCTAGTAAATAAAAAAGCAGCTTCGTTGACACTACTTTTTACACTTTATTTTTATTTTTTATTATTCATAGTCTGAATAGTTACTACAAAGCAAATTCCTAGTATATGAAAAAGATTTAAACTATAATCTGTTTAACCATAAAAAGACATGCCAATATTAGCAAATGACGAAATTACAGGTATATATAAATCTCTTAAATCGTTAGTATACTTTAGTTAACTTTATTGGTTGATAACGAACAAAGATAAGTTTTTGTCGCATAAATAGTATACATGTTGGAGTGATGAAAGCTAAGGCGAGACCAACGAGTTTATGAAACCCTTGCTTTTGTCACTCCAACTATAAAACTAACAAAAAAAGCAACAACTATTATATCAAGTTATTACTTTTTGTTAAATTGTTCGAAACGTCTTGACACTAGCAGCCTCTTTCACTAGACTTATCTTGCATTTCATGATATTTGTTGATATAATCTTGTTCAAAACTAGTTAGATCGTTTGGACTCATAAATAATAGTACTGAGTCTTCGTGTTGTAATAGTTTATCGGTTTCGTTTTCTGAGATATGCTCAGAATTTGGAATAGCTTTAATAATATCATTTATGTCAATATCGATATCACCTTGTTTTTCTCTAGCTGCATATATATCCATAATATAAGCTTTATCAGTAGTTTTTAGTATTTCAATATAATCATCTTTAAAAGCTTTGGTTCTAGAATATGTATGAGGTCCCCAAATAACAACTAATTTTTTATTTGGATATTTTTGTCTTGCTGATTTAATTGTACATTTTAATTCGGTTGGATGATGAGCATAATCATCGATTAAGATATTTGTTCCAACTATGGTTTCATTAAATCTTCTTCTAGCTGTATGAAATTCTTTTAATATTTTAGAAACTTCTTTAGCATCAAATCTTTCATAATAGCAAAGACTAATAACAGCTAAAGCGTCTAAAAGCATATGTTTACCATATAAAGGTAGATCAAAATGGCCATAATAATTATCCTCTACAAAGACATCAAAAGTTACACCATTTTCATTATAATTAACATCTTTAGCAATAATATCATTATCATCGTCTAAACCATAATAGAAAATTGGTTTACTTACCTCTAAGCTATGAGTGTATGGATCATCACCACAAGCAATAACCATTTTTTCAGCATTATTTGCATATTCAGTAAAAGCGTCAATAACATCATCGATATCTTTATAATAATCAACATGATCTAATTCAATATTAGTTATAATGGCATAATAAGGTGTATACGATAAGAAATGTCTTTTATATTCACAGGCTTCTAAAACAAAATATTTGTTTTCTTTATGGGCGATTCCGGTTCCATCACCAATTAAACAGTTTGCTCCTTTAATCGCATTTAAAACTTGATAAGCCATAGTAGATGTGGTTGTTTTTCCATGACATCCTGCAACAGTTACAGTCATGAACATTTTAGTAAGTTTAGAAATCATTTCTTCATATGTATAAACTTTTAAATCTAATTCTGTTGCTTTAATCATTTCTGGATGATCGTCTTTGATAACATTGCCACGAATAATAACCAAATCTTTAGTAATGTTTTTTTCATCATAAGGTAATATTTCAATATTTCTTTCTTTTAATCCTTTTTCGGTAAAGAAATGTCTTTCAACATCGCTTCCTTTTACTTCATAACCTAGATCTTTTAAGAAGCAAGCTAATGCGCTCATGCCAGTTCCTTTTATTCCGATAAAATAATACATAGATGTTCCCCCTAACTAATGAATTCAATTAAGTATGGTCCAAGTATTAAGACAATAATTAATGGGACAATAAACAAAACTGAAATAATACTTACTTTATTTGGTATTTTATTAATTTGCTCTTTTATAGTCAACAATTCTTTTTGTCTTAAAAAGTCAACTTCATTATATAATGTGTCTAAAATACTATTACCAAACCGATTAGTTTGAATTATATTTAATATTATGTTGCTTATTATATCTGATGATATATGGTTTTTTAAATCACTTAGAGCTTCGACTAATGATTTGCCGAATTTCATTTCTTCTAAAGCTTTTTTAAACTCACTAGATAATTGTGAATCAACATTATCACAAGTAACAATCAAGGCATTTTCAAGATTTCTTCCAGATTCTAAGGTAAGAGTTAAAATTTCAAAGAAATACAGAGCTTGATGTTCTAATTTTCGATTTCTCATAGAAAGTTTTCTAGTGATGTTTATGTAATAAAATAAGTAGTAATAAGTAACGGCGACAAACGGTGCATATATATACCCCATCTTTGT
Organism: uncultured Bacilli bacterium; assembly: GCA_944358565.1. Lineage (GTDB taxonomy): Bacteria > Bacillota_I > Bacilli_A > RF39 > UBA660 > Coprosoma. The sequence goes on along the minus strand of CALVRK010000027.1, from coordinate 8,797 downwards.
TATAAGTATGGTTATTAAAAATACTAAGATAGTGGTAATAAGCCTAGTGAAAGCGAATGAAGTCACACTATATTTACTGTCAGACCCTAAACATTTTAACTTATGTTCGATTTCATTAAGTTCTTTACTACCGTATATTTTTTTAATGAATTTGGCATTATCTTTCATCAAATCACCACCTTCATTATTTTACGAACTACTACCACAAAAATTATATAGTAAATTATCATAAATAGCAAGAGGATACGGCCAATATCTGTAGTTACAAATGGCAAAAAATATCCTGGGCTAATAAAACTTATAATTAAAACAAAGAAAAATGGAATGCCTAATAGTATATATACAATAATTCTACTACCGCTAGTTAAACTTTTTAATTCAAGTCTTAATTTACGTTTATCAAATAAACTTCTTTCAATAGATGAAAAGACTTTAATGATATCGCCACCTGTTTTGTTTAATATAGTTAAAGAAGCGGTTAAATAACTTGCTTCTTCAAGTTCAACTCTCTTAGCAAATCTTTTAAATACTTGTTCGATGTCTAAACCATATAAAAGTTCTAGACTCATTCGCTTAAATTCGCTACCGATAAGTCCTCCTACTTCGGTAGAGACAATATCAATGGCTTGAGAAATACTTCGTCCTGATTTAAATGAATTATTCATGATTGTTATAGCAGCTGTGAAATCACTTTCTAATGTCCATCTAAATACTTTATATTTAGCAAATAAATAAATATCTAAAACAAAGAAGCCTAAAACAAAGACACCTAAGGTTTCCATGCTGCCTAGCAGTTTAAATTGAAAGGCTTTAATGATAATGACCATAACAGTAAGAGAGCAAGCGATAATTATTTTCCCTGATAAAATGTCAAATCCACTTTTATGAACCCCACTAACGATGGTATATTTATCTAATTTTTTTGCATATTTAGTGGCGACAACCGATTTTTTTAGCTTACTAGTAAACATATTTAAAAATTCACGATAAATTGCTCTTAATTTTTTTGATGTACTTAAAGTATCATTTTTTAAAGGTCTGATAACATAAGGATCTAATCTATCTTCTAATTTAACAACTTTAAATAATTTTATAATTCTAATAATTAAAGCGAAAATAATAATTAAACATATAGCTTGAATGATAAATACCGAAGTATTATGTGGAGTAACTTTAATATTAGCAGATGTTTGAGCCACATTACCGGCTTCGTCTTGAACTAAACAAGTATACGTATAATTTCCAGCTTTATTTAAAGTTAAATTTTCAATATTACTAGTTATTTTATCAGTTAAACTACCGTTATAATTATCAGTAGCGGTACATTTTATGATGTTTTTTTCTTTAGTTGGAGTGATTTCTAATGATTTGGCAGAAACAGATATTTTAGGAGCTTCTTTATCAATGATATATTCACCACTTGTAATATTTTCAAAATGGCCATTTTTAAGATTTAGATTAACAGATATTTTATAAATTCCAGTTTCTTTCATTTCAATAGATGTCTCTTTACCACTATCAACAGTAACACTATTTAAAGGAATATTATCTTTATAAATTTGATATGTATATGAAGTGACATTATTAGATGGCAAAAAAACGATAGTAATATCTTGATTGGTTGGTTTTTCTATGCTTTCAATATCGAATTTTCCATTCATTTTTGTCACCTCCTATTTTCCAAAAATATCTTTTAAATCATCAATTCCTTTGGCTTTGATTCTATCATATACTTTTGGAACGTATTTGTGGAGTAAAAACTCTCCATCAACATCGCCATTAGGTAAAACACCAGTTTGTCTAAATTTAAATATTTCTTTTTGTTTTATCTCACCGTTTTCAATGCCGATGATTTCATTTATACTACTGACTCTTCTTCGGCCATCAGATAATCTTGTAACTTGAACAACAATCTGAATAGCGCTTTCAATATATTCTCTAATAGCGGTTACAGGTATTTCTACTCCGTTCATTAATACCATGGTCTCTAGTCTATTTAATGCATCAGCTGGGCTATTAGCGTGCATAGTAGTCATACTACCTTCGTGACCAGTATTCATAGCTTGAAGCATATCAAAAGCTTCTTTACCTCTAACTTCACCGACGATTATACGGTCTGGTCTCATTCTAAGAGAATTAATTACTAAGTCTCTAATAGTAACGGCACCATCATCTTCATAATTAGTTGTTCTTGTTTCTAGAGAAATAACGTGCTCTTGCTTTAATTTTAATTCAGCGGCATCTTCAATAGTAATTATACGGTCACGATGATCACAAAACGATGATAAAACGTTTAACAATGTTGTTTTACCAGCACCTGTTCCTCCGACAACTAAGATGTTTAATTTTGCATGAACACAGGCTTCTAAGAATCTTGCCATATATGGAGTTAAGGTTCCGGTTCTAAGCAAATCTTCGATGTTAGCAAGTTCGCTTTTGAATTTTCTAATTGTTACAACCGGTCCATTTAAAGATAAAGGTGGTAAGATCGCGTTTAATCTAGAACCATCTTCTAGTCTAGCATCAACCATTGGATGGGCAATATCGATAGTTTTTCCGATTGGTTGAATTAGTCTTTGAACGACGCGAACAATATGGGCATCATTGATAAAACTTACGCTATCGTCTTTAATAACTTTACCATCTAACTCGATATATATTTCATTTGGAGAGTTAACCATGATTTCTGTTATTTCTTTATCTTTTAAAAGTTCAGTCAAAGGTCCATAACCATTTACTTCGTTATCGATAAGATTATATATGTAACTTAGTTCTTCATGGGTTAAATCATAACCTTCAACTGCTTTATCTATTTCATCTTTGACAAAATCTTTCATACTTTCTTTTGTACGGTCTTTGCCATCAATAATATTTTGGATGATTTTACTTCTTAATTCATCTAGTAATTTTTTGTTTGGAAATTCATCATAGTCATCTATTTCTTTAGGTAAGTTTTGTTCAACTGAAAAGGCGAATTCATCGATAAATCTTTTGCTTTCCATCCTCTTACCTCCTTTACTTTAAAATTTTGTCTAACATTTCAGATAAAACTAAAATAGGTTTTTCTTTTTGGTATGCTTTTTCTAAAGTTATTATTTTACCATCCATTAATATCTTTCTCATGTTTTTGATAAAAGCATTACTTGGCACAACATAATCGATATTCTTTTCTAAAAAACTATTTATAGTATAAAGGTCAACTTTATCTTTAGACAACGCTTCATTTAAAACTAAATAAAAATTATTTAAATTCATATCTTTGTAAATAGCAAGCATCGTTTTCATGTTTTTTAAATTCATTAAGTCATTAGTAATTACATAAATAATACTGTCGCTATTATCAAAAGTAATTAAGTTAATATCATCGATAATATGATTTGTGTCTATTAAAATAACATCATATCTATATTTTAACTTTTTTAAAATTACATCAATATAATGTGAATTTATTTTACCAACACTTCTCGGGTCTTTAGGAGCTGGTAAAACATCAATATAATCATTATATTTAGTTATATATTCATCTAAATCTTTTAAACCATGATTCATATAATCGTTAACTAAAGTATAGATGTCTTTTTTTGCTTTTAAATTTAAAGATGCGGCAACGACGCCTGAGTGCAGGTCCATATCGACAATTATTGTTTTTGTTTTTTTATTAGATAAAATACCAGCTAGAGCTAGAGCGGTGGTGGTTTTGCCCGTTCCGCCTTTAACTGATGTAATTGTAATTACTTTTGCTTGTTTTAAAGCCATAGGTATCCCTCTATTCTTTTTGGATGATTAATTTTTTATTTTCGATATAACCGTTATAAGTTAAATCGATATCAAATTTATGATTAAGTAAATTATTGAACATAGCATCATATTTTTGTTTGACATTTACTTTGATAGCCTGATTATTTATTTCAACACTTATTTTACCATCAAGGTTTGCTTTTAATAAATTAGTTAAAACTTCTTCTAGGTTTTCATCATCTAAATGATTTAAGCCATATTTGATAGTATCTTCGATTTCTATTTCATATTTGTTTATAGTAAAGCTAAGGTTTCCTACTTCCCAAATTAATGCGAATAATAGTAATAAAATAGGTAAAATTAAGACAAATATTATTAAGGTTTGTCCTTTACTGTCCATTTAAACCTTCATAGTTTTCGTATAATATTTTAGAAGTTTCTATCTCATAATTTTTACCTAAAACATTACTTAATAGTGGAGCCGTTATTTTGATATTCTTTTTTAAAGTTAAGGTAATCATACCATCATGGGTTTCATCATGTAAAGTTAAATCATTAGCTGCTAGATAAACTCCTAGTTCTTTTGTTTTACTGTTTATATATAAATCGGCGACTGTTTCTAAATTGTCATTTAAATCATATTTTTTCAAAAAAATATTACCAATATCAATCATTGCCATAGCAATTAATAGTAAAACTGGTAATATAAGTATGAATTCCACTAAAGCTTGCCCCTTCTTATTCATATTATCACGCTTTCCTATCATAATAAATTATATCAAAAAAAAGACTTAATAACAATAATGTTGATAAAATCTCTTATTTTAATTTAAATATTTGTATTCAAAAAGGTAATAACATTAACATATTATTTTTGTAGTTACTGCTTGCACTAACGGATATACACCCGCGAACTATTCACTTCCGTGAAAACCCATTTTCAAGCTCATATTCTCATATATAAAACGTCCGCTTCGCGCATGTTTATAAAGTCTTACGTCTTTACTAATTTGTTCTATCATTTATATATTTATTCTACTATAATGAATGGATCACTTAATTTTCCTGTTCCGCTTAAATTTATATCGGAGGATAGATTAACTGCAGGAAGAACGCCATAAATATCGTTAAATGCATAGTTGGTATACAAATTGCAACTGCTTTCAACAAAAAATATGCTATGAGAATCACCAGTACGTGCCGATATTGTCCAATATGAATTTTCTTTAACTAGCCAATTAGTGTCTTTGCAAATATTATAATGTTTATTATTTAAACTATAATTCTCACATGATTCTGTATTGGAATTTGCTCTTAAATATTCGCTAGCTGTAATTAGTCCCACACTTGCAATCTGTGACTGTGTTCTATTTTCGTCTGCAATTTGCTTAATTAAGCTATTAGTATCAGGAGTTACCGCACCTATACTCCATGTGCAGGGTTCTATTTTATCTTGGTTTATTATTATAGTCTTTAAATAACTTTCGTTTAAATATGTGTTTAAATCAACCGGATTATCCCAATTATTTGAATTAGAATAATCCCATACTCTATTTGGCATTACCTCATCTTTTACTATTTTTATTTTCCATTTGAATCTATAGATAGAATTCTCCACATTTCATTATTAAATGGCTGAGTTATTATTTTCTGATTTTATTATTTTACTAAGCACCGCATCAATTGTTCCTTTATTTTTAATAGTTATTTCATATGTCATGGCATCACCTGGGTTATACAAATTTGCTTCCATGGTTGCTGTAGTTATGGTATAAGAAGGCGCAACAGCATTTTCTCCCGTTCCAGTCGGTATTCCTTGAGTAATATCGGTTATTTGGACATCCCAATTTGAAGTTATAGATGATGTTCCAGATATTTGAAGTTGTGTTGAAAAGGCTGCATAACCGATAGTCATACAAACTAATATGGCTAGTAAATACCCTATTACTAATGATCTTTTTCTTCTCTTTTTATGCATATGCCTCACCTTATTTTAATTATACCGATTTTTTCGTTTTGAACAATAATTTTTTTGTTATTATGGCTATTTTACATAAATCCATGTACAAAGATGCTTATTTGTCAGCATTTTTTTTTAATTTATATAAAATATTTAAAGCTTCCATAGGAGTTATTTCTAGAGGATCAATCTTTTCTATTTCCTCTTCTACTTTTGATTTTTTAGGCATTAACTCGTCAATTGGTAAAGCTTCTTGAACTTTAACATCTCTTTTATTTTCTTTATCTTCATAAACTTTTAAAATTTCTGAAGCTCTTTTAATTACTGAATCTGGAAGATTTGCTAGTTTAGCTACGTGAATACCATAACTTTTGTCAACACTACCTTCTTTAATTTTATGTAAAAAAGTAATTTTACCATCTTCTTCATAAGCTGATACGTGGATATTTTTTAAATGATTTAATGTTTTATCTAAATCTGTGAGTTCATGATAATGAGTTGAGAAAAAGGTTTTACCTTGGATATTTTGATGGATATATTCGATAATGCCTTGCGCTAAAGCCATGCCATCAAAGGTGGCAGTACCTCTTCCTAATTCATCAAATAAAAGCAAACTTTTATCGGTCGCTGATGTGATAGCATTCGCAGCTTCTGTCATTTCAACCATGAATGTCGATTCGCCGCTGACTAAGTCATCAGAAGCACCAATTCTCGTATATATGGCATCAAATATAGGGAGTTTGGCCTCGGTTGCCGGCACAAATGATCCTATTTGAGCCATGATAACGATTATAGCCATTTGACGCATATATGTCGATTTACCAGCCATATTAGGGCCTGTTATTAATAAAATGTTAGTGTTTTTATCCATGATGATATCGTTAGTGACAAATTCACTATTAATAACTTTTTCGACAACTGGATGGCGAGATTCTTTAATATATATTTCATTTTCAGTTATTTTAGGTCTTACATAATTATTATTCTCAGCAATGGTGGCAAATGACTGTAAGACATCTATTTCACTGATGATTTTCGCAGTTTCTTGCAATTTTGGAATATATGTTTTAACTATGTCTCTAATATTACAAAATAAAGAATATTCAAGTTCAATAATTTTTTCTTCAGCATTCAAAATTAAAGCTTCTTTTTCTTTTAAAATTGGGCTGATATATCTTTCGCAGTTAGCTAATGTTTGTTTCCTTTGATAACCCCATTCATCTTTAACTAGACCTGTATTACCTTTACTAATTTCAATGTAATAGCCAAAAACTCTATTATAACCGACTTTTAAATTTTTAATGCCAGTTTTTTCTCTTTCTTCAGTTTCGAATTTAGCGACAAAGTCTTTACCACCTTTTCTTAAAGTTTTAAGTTCATCTAAATTTTCATTATATCCTTCTTTAATTAAATATCCTTCTTTAGTACTAACTGGTGGGTTTTCATAAATACTTTTTTCAAGTAAATTATACAAATTAGAAAAGTCTGTTAATTTTTTATGATAGTTTATTTTTTCTAATATTTCAGATATTTGTGGCAAAACTTTTAACGATGATTTTAATTGAAGTAAATCTTTACCGTTAGCATTTCCAAAAGCGATTTTACCACTTAGTCTTTCTAGATCATAAACTTCGGTTAGATATTTTTCTAAATCGCTTTTTAAAATGAATTCTTTAAGTAAAGTTTCAACAACGGCGTATCTTTTTTCAATTTCTTTTTTATCAACTAAAGGGTTTAGTAAATAGTTTTTAAGAAGTCTTGCTCCCATAGCTGTTTTAGTTTTATCTAAAAGCCAAATTAAAGAATAATTTCTTTGCTTTAATCTTAAAGTTTCGGTTAACTCCAAATTTCTTTTGGTATGGACATCCATTTTTAAATGATCTTTGGTTTCTCTAATTTGAAGTTTTTGAAGATGTGATAAATCTCTTTTTTGATTATGAATAACATAAGCCAGTAAATGTTTAACTGAATGAATATATCTTTGATCAATAATATCTTCATAAATATAATCGTATTCATCAGATAGCTCATCGGTGATAGTTAAAGTTAAGTGGAACTGATTTTTTAAAATAAAATAGATATCTTTATCAGTTTTACTATCTAATATAACTTCTTTAACACCTAAATTAATAATTTCAGAGACAACTTTTGTGGGATTATGTTCAAGTAAAAATGCATACATTTCACCAGTCGATACATCAGCATAACTAACGGCGTAACCATGTTTAAAATCAGTGATTGAAGCTATAAAATTAAAATCATCGGCTTTTAAAGTATCGGTGTCCATGATAGTACCAGAGCTTATTATTTGAACAATTCCTCTTTTAACTAGTCCTTTGACATTTTTAGGGTCTTCTAGTTGCTCAACAATACCAATTTTATGACCATTTTCAATTAATTTATCGATGTAAGTACTGGCTGCATGATAAGGAATTCCACACATAGGAATTCGCTCTTCTAATCCTGCCGATTTACCGGTTAAGGTAAGTTCTAGCTCATGACTTACTTTAATGGCATCATCAAAGAACATTTCGTAAAAATCACCTAATCTAAAAAATATGATTAGGTCTTCATTTTCATTTTTTATTTCTAAATACTGCCTCATCATTGGGGTTACTTTTTCTATATCAACATCTTTTCTTTCCATTATTAATCACTTCCATTTTTTGGTATATTATAACATTTCATTTTTTTATTTTCAAGAAAGTAACGACATTTCCGAAATGAATTTTTTAATGAAAAAAACTTCCAAAAAATTTGAAAGCTTTATTTTAATGCTTCAATTTCTGAAATTGAAAGTTCAGTTAATTTCGAAATTAACTTTAAATCCATTTTGTTTTCTAACATGTTTTTAGCTATTTCCATTTGTTTTTTCATTTCACCTTTTTGAATCGCATCTTCAATAAGCGTTTTCTTAAGTTTTTCTTCTTCCTCTTTGGCTGACATAAATTCTGTAAACTTTTGATTCTGATTTAATCTCTTAACTTCTTTTTCAAATAGTTCCATATATTCATCACCTTTACATATTTTATCTAACTCTTCGCCTTCCAAATCTAAAGCGGCTACAAAGTTAAATTCATTACCACCATTATACCATTC
>CALVRK010000026.1 GCA_944358565.1 uncultured Bacilli bacterium | reverse complement strand
CGATAATTTCAAGTTGAGATTCGACAATATTTTTAAGACGACGTTTTAAAACATTAATATTTCTTTTCATCATATCGGCATCATTTTCTATTTTTTCAGCTTTAATTAGAGCTTCATTAACGATTCGACTGGCGTTTTTCTTGGCATCGTCTAAGATTATTTCGCTTTCGCGGTGAGCGGCAACTTTTAACTGGTCAGAGGTTTTTTGAGCCATTAAGATGGCTCTATTTAAAGTACTTTCCATTCTTTCGTATTGTTCGAGTTTTTCTGTTAGCGCACTTGTTTCGTCAATTTTTGACTTTAAGCGTCTAATTTCATCATTTTTATCAACTATTAATTTATTTTTAGCATCGATATCAGCTATCATCTTTTCGACTCTTTTAATAACTTGATCTAAAAAGTTATTAACTTCATCTGGATCATAGCCTCTCATGACTCTTGTAAATTTTTCCATAAACTCGACCTCACCTCGGCGACGGGCGCCCTATATTCTTTTATTTACCACTCTATATCTATATTATTGTTATCGTGAATTCCTTTTCCTTCAGTATCATTAGTTATTTTACCTTGAACACTGACATTATTTGGTGTACATAAGAATATGCCACCACCAATTTTTTGCAAATCCCCACCGATTGCATAAATTGTACCACTTAAGAAATCAACAATTCTTTTAGCCTGTTCAGGGGTAACTCTTTTTAAGTTAACGACTACAGTATTTCTTTTCTTTAAATGATCGGCGATTTGCTGTGATTCAGAGTAAGCTCTTGGCTCTAGCAAAATCATTTTCGCGCCGCCTTCTTCAGTTAAAGCCTCCTCTGCTTTTAAATCATAGTATTGGTCATTGGTTGGAGCTGCAAAAACATCTTCTTCTTCACCCATGATTTTTTTTATTAAACCCATATTTATCCTCCTTAAGTTTTTTTCAAAACTACTTTCTTTGCTATACTTAATTTTATCATATAATCTAAAAAAAGAAAATGTTTTTTTATTTACTTTTCTTATTTTGTGTAAAGTAAGCCATAAAATACCAATTATTTTTATTTAATGTTATATTTTTCTTTTTATATTTTCTAATTTTGATATAATTATTCTAAAGGAAGTCTGATTTATGGCAAAAAGAAAACTTAGTAAAAAAGCTAGAAGAAAAAAATTTATCATTAAATTATTTTTTGCTTTGTTAATAATTGTAGCTATCTTAATAGGAATTTTTGTATTTACAAGAAAAGATATAGAATTTTTAAAGAATATAGATTATAAAAACGGTGGTGATATCACCTACTACGATATATATGGCATTCATATGAACTTTAACGGAGTATTTGAACTTAGTGATGATTTTAGTAATCCGAAGTTGGTTTTAGCTAATGGTAATAAAGAAAATGTTATCGATTGGAAGCTAGATAACGATGGTAATAGTTATTCATTTGAAACTAGTAATTATATCAACGATGGAATTAATTTGGAAAGTTTAGATACTGGAACATATTATTTATTAATTAAAGCGGAAACTAAGGAAAATGATGAAACAGTTTATAAATATTTTCCTTTAACAAATACGACTGAATATGATAATTTAACTTACTATACTTTAACTAAAAATAACAGTAATAAAAAAATTGACATTACTTGGGATAGATTTGAAAATAATGAATTACTTGGTTTTAATATTAAAAACACAAAATTACCGGATGACGTTTACGATATTACTATCGATCCAGGGCATGACAGTAACGATGCAGGAACGATTGTCTGTGAAAATGGCGATGTTCCTAATAATGCGGGCAAATGTGTGAATAGTAAGGCTTACAAAGAATCAGATATCAACTTTACGGTTTCTGAAGCTTTAAAAGAGGAATTAGAAAGTTTAGGATATAAAGTAAAATTAACGAGAAATAGTAAAGAAGATACAGTCCCAACATATGGTGAAATGGGAAGTGCGACAACAGCTAATGCAAGTAGATCAAAATTTAATTTTTCATTACATCACAACTCTACTAATGTACCCGGTGGTATGGCCACAACTCATGGTTTAGAAGTTTATGTTGCTGGTGATAGTAAATTTGATTTAGCTAAATTATTTGTAGAAAGTGTGTGCGAATATGGTAAAACTTCGATTTCAACAAAAAAAGAATTTAAAGTTTCTGAAGGAATTTACCAAAGATTTTCTGATGACGGTATAACGCCATATTATTATATGATTAGAGAAGTTGGTGGAATTGCCACTCATGCTTATGTCAATGGAAGTAATGAAAATTATGGCAAAAATCCCTATTATGATTCTAATAACACAGCTGAAAGTTATTTGTTAGAACTTGGTTATATCGATAATGTTAAAGAGTTACAAAATATTTTGGATAATCCTAAAGGATATGCGAAAGGAATCGCAAAAGCATTAGATAAATATTTAAGTAAGTAAGTAAAAAGATATATCAGAATTTATGATATATCTTTTAAGTTCAAAAATACAGTTTATTTTACCTACTTTTCGATGCATAGTATCTACTTGCAGCCAAAATGTAACTATATTTTTCCATTTTTTGATGATATTCTTCATTCATTTGATGCATATCTATTAGACATTGTGTTTGGTAATAAAATAGTGAAAAATAATAATAAATAGCAGTGTCTAACAATGATAAATTATCATAATTTTGTTCATATTCTAATATGGTCGGTTTTAAACTTTCCATCGATGTTTTATAATACTTGTTTAATGTTTCTTTTAATTTTAACAATTCATTTTTTGACAATTTATCCAAAATAATTTTTTCCAAATTTTCATATAAGCATTCATCTAAGATTATCCATTCTTCATCTGTAAGGTTTTTATGTTGCTTGTATTTTACAAGAATTTCTATATATGTTTTTTTATTTTTATATCTATTGAAATGTTCAATGTCCTCTTTTGTCATATTTAAAGGTGACTTTTTAGTAAAAGACATAATTGCTTCCTTTTCTACATCAGAATCAAAACTTAATATTTTTAAGGCTTGGATTACTTTATCTATTGGTATTGAATATTCCCATAAAGATTTTTTACATGGTCTAAAACTTTTTAAATTGTTATTAGATTTTATAATATTCCCATTCTTATCTCTAATTGGCATAATATTATTCCTTTTTTAGTTTTTAATAGAAGAATTATATAACTGATTTAACAAGCCTTTTACCGGGAATATTTTTATCTAAGTCTTTTAACATGATAGCAATAGTATTAGTGTTTTGATATAATTTATATGTAATATATGGTTCATCATTATCTGACCATAAAGATCTACCAAAAGGATATTCATAATCAGATTCTGGCGATACTGCTTCATAGTCCTGGTATTCATGGACTGTTTCTTGTAGTTGACCAAAGGTCGGACTATCAGGATCTAAATCAATCTTTCCTTCACGGTATGGCAGACGAATTTCGTGAGTATGCGGAGCCATTATAACTTCTTCTTGTTTGATATTTTGAAAATGTTCTTTTGATATTCCTAGCATATTTTGCCTTAAACATGATTTTAAAGCGACAACTTCTTCGGTATTTATGTATAATTCATAATTTGAATTATCTAAATGCATATGGGCAGAAAGCATGATACATGGAATAATTATATTTGGATTATCAATTAATTTTTCTTTTAGGGTATGAACAGGGACATAACATGGGTGTATAGTTCCTTTTTTTAAATATATTACGTGCTCACGGGGAGCGAATACAATAGTTTCTTCGTTATAATTTTTCATTTTTTCACTCTCTTTCAATATATTCGTCCCTTTTTAAAATTCTATTTTTTCATTTAAATATTCTTTTAAATTTTCAACTTTGATTACATCTTGTTTCATAGTATCTCTGTTTCTTACAGTTACGGTACCATTATTAATAGTTTCATCATCAACGGTTATACAAAATGGTGTTCCAGCAATGTCTTCTCTTCTATACCTTTTTCCGATATTACCTGTTTCATCATAAGTTATCATAAATGTTTTAGATAATTTATTATATATTTCTAAAGCCTTTTCTTTATGATGTTTTTTGACAAGTGGTAAAACAGCGGCTTTATATGGAGCTAGAAAAGGATGAAAATGCATAACTTCTCTAGTAGTTCCGTCTTCTAAGGTTTGCTCTTCATAAGCATTACATAAGATGGCTAGTGCTAAACGATCAGCTCCAACACTTGACTCTACAACAGTTGGTAAGATTTTTTCGTTAGTGTCTGGATCTAAATAGCGCATTTGATTACCTGAATATTCTTCGTGTCTAGATAAGTCGTAAGTTCCTCTATGGTGAGTTCCCCAAAGTTCATCAAAACCAAACGGGAATCTATACTGAATATCGCAAGCAGCTTTGCAATAGAAGACTAATTTTTCGTGATCTTTAAATCTGATATCGTCTTTTTTAATACCTAAGCTAATTAAGAAATCCCAAGCTTTTTGTTTATATTTTTCATAAAAATTCATTGAATCTTTATCAGTGCAGAAAAGTTGGTGCTCCATCTGTTCAAATTCAACAGTTCTAAAGGTAAAATTACCGGGAGTGATTTCGTTTCTAAAAGCTTTACCAATTTGTCCGATACCGAATGGTAGTTTAGCTCGCATTGATTTTTGAACATTTAAGAAGTTAACAAACTCTCCTTGAGCAGTTTCACCTCTTAAGTAAACTTTTGATGAATCATCTTTGATAACTCCCCTACTTGTCTCGAAAAGCAGGTTGAACTGTCTAATTTTAGTCCAATTGGATTTACCACATTTTGGACATTTAATGCTATGTTTAACGATATAATCATATAACTCTTCGTCGCTCATAGAATCACCATCAATCTCTGGGTCAACAGCTTCGACTAATTTATCAGCTCTTTGTCTTGATTTACATTCTTTACAATCGATTAATGGATCAGAGAAGTTTTGAACGTGACCAGATGCTTCCCAAACTCTTGGATTCATTAAAATAGCAGCATCAACACCATAGCTATGCATACTTTCTTCTATAAATTTTTTCCACCAAGCTTTCTTTAAGTTATTTTTAAGTTCAACGCCTAAAGGTCCATAATCCCAAGTGTTGGCTAAACCTCCATATATTTCACTACCTTGAAATATGAAACCATATTGTTTACATATACTTACTAATTTGTCCATTGTTACTTTTTCCATAATTACCTCCTAATAAAAATTCTCCTAGAAATATAAGGACGGTTTCCCGCGGTTCCACCTTATTTATTCTAGAAGAATCACTTTCTAATATATGACTCGAGGTTTCCAAGCCTGTCATCGTCTTTCAATATATACTAATATTTTATGTTTTTATTTTTGTTTAGTCAATAGTTAGTTAGTTAATTTTTGTAAATTTTTAATAAAAATTTTACTTTTTAGATATAAACCAGTATATCTAGAATAATAATCATCTAAAAATAAATTGATTTCGTTTTTAGTTTTTGAACTAATATCTAATTTAGTAATTTTACTTATATCAACATAATAAAACATTCTAATTAATTTAATAGTTTTATCTGACACCATAGTTTCATTGGTATAACAATCTTTACAAACATAACCACCACGATAACTTGATAAGGTGACAATACCTGTTTTCTTACCACATATGGCACATGAGTCGATTATGGGCATAACGCCTAAGAATTCTAAGTATTTAAGTTCTAAAATATTCATAATAACTAAAGGATCAAAGCCTTCGTCAATTTTTTTTAAACTTTGAATTAACAAATCAAATATACGAAAGTCATTATTTTGTTTAATTACACCTTCACTTAATTCTAACATGTAAGCTGCATAACTAATTGATGTAATGTCTTTTTTTAAGTTTTTAAAATTATCTAAAACACTAACTTCTTTTAATGTTGAAATTTTATTTTCTTTATAATAAATAATAAATGTTCCATATATTAATTTTGAAGAAACACTACGGAGGGGACTTTTTAAGTTTTTACATCCTTTGGCCATAACGGAAATTAAGCCTTTTTCTTTAGTTATGACATTTAATATTTTACTTGTTTCTCCATAATTTGTTTCACTCGCGATTATTCCCGTTACTTCTTCTAGGTTCATCTTCTTCCTCTTTTTCTTTATATTTTAAATAATATTCAATTTTTCCCGTTAATTTAAATAAATTCCATAAATCTTCTTTATCCATTTTTCTCACCTATTAATATTGTGGTTTTTGGTGAGATATTTTATTCAGTAAAATCGTTAAAGTTAAATTCTGTTAAATATTTTTCTCGATCACGCCATTTTTCAATGGTTTTAACATATAATTCTAAGTATACTTTGGTGCCTAATATTTTTTCTAAATCTTCTCTAGCTAAAGTGCCGATTTTTTTAATCATACTTCCGCCTTTACCGATAATGATTTTCTTTAGCGAATCTCTATCGACAATAATAGCAACATTGATTATATTTTTATCTTTATCTTTGATAATTTTTTCGACAACACAAGTTACTGAATGTGGTACTTCTTCTTTAGTTAGCCATAATATTTTTTCTCTAACGGTTTCAGCAATCATAAATTGCATACTTCTATTAGTGATCATACTATCACTAAAGTATTTGATATTATCTGGCAAATAATGTTTGATTACTTTGATTAATTCATCAATATTTTTATTTTTTAAAGCTGATATAGGTACTATATCAGCAAAATCATACAAATCTTTATATTCGTTTATTTTTAGGAATATTTCATCTTTAGATAGTCCATCTATTTTATTAATGACTAAGATAACTGGTTTATTAATATTTTTTAATCTTTCGATAACGTATTTATCCCCTTTACCAAGTCCTGCTTTAGCATCTATGAGAAGGCATACAATATCGACATCTTCAATACTATAATATGCGCCTTTATTTAGAATCTGACCTAATTTATGAGTTGGTTTATGAATGCCTGGGGTATCGACAAAGACAATTTGAGTATCATCATCATTATAAACTCCTTGAATAATATTTCTAGTTGTCCCTTGTTTATCTGAGATAATAGCTATTTTAGTTCCAACAATTTGGTTTATTAAAGTGGACTTCCCAACATTTGGCCTTCCAACAAAACTTACAAATCCTGAACGCATAGTTTAGCCTCCTATTAGTATTAAAATTTTTGGTAAGAAAATAATGCATCCTATAACAATAGCAGTTAGGCCAAAGACTAAAACAGCAGCAGCAGCTGTATCTTTGGCTATTTTAGCTAATGGATGAACTTCTTTAGTGATTAGATCAATTGTAGCTTCGATACTAGTATTGATAAGTTCGGTAGCAATAACTAAACCAATTATTAAAGCTAAAACAAGCCATTCGGTTAAAGAAATTTTAAAGAAGATTCCAGCAATGATTACTAAAATGGTAGCTAAGGTGTGAACTAAGATATTTTGTTCATATTTGAAAGCATATTTTAATCCATCAAAAGCATAGGTAAAACTTTTGACTAATCTATGAAAGCCTTTCTTTTTTAAATCATCTCTTGAGACCGTAGGCATTTAAAATCTCCTCCTGTTTAGCAAACATTATTTTTTCTTCTTCTTTTGTCATGTGATCATAACCTAATAAATGAAGCAGGCCATGAATGGTTAAGAATCCCATTTCTCTAGTGATACTGTGGCCATATTCTTCAGCTTGGGCTTTCATTTTTGGCACACATATATAAATATCTCCTAGTAATCGACCAAATTCAAAGTTGATATTAGCTTCACCATCTTCTAAAGCAAAACTAATAACATCTGTCTCCCTATCTATTCCTCGGTAATCTCTATTTAATTCTCTTATTTTATCGTTACCAACAAATATTACATTAAAATTAACGTTAGTTAAATTTTCGTGTTTTAGGGCAAATTCAATAATTTTCTTTTCTTCGTCTAAATCGATGTTTTCCTCAGTTTCATTAAATATTTCAAAATTATTCATTACTACACTCCTAATTCTATTAAGTTAAGCATGTACATGGCCATAAGAACTGTACACAACACTATAATTATATTATAAACAATAGGATTTTTCAACACATCTGGTAAGTGGTCGTTGATTAAATCTAAGAATTTATAAATAAAATATCCAAGCATTCCACCGATAACATTTAAAATAATATCATCAATATCAAAGACTCTACCGATTAAAAGCTGGGTTGTTTCGATTGAAGCAGATACTAATAAGATTAGTAAAAAAGCGGACCATGGTTTTTTTAGGTTTAGATAATAAGAAACAAAAAAGCCATAAGGGGCAAACATGATGATATTGCCTAAGACATTTTTAATAAATAATCTACTACCAAAGTCATACCTAAACATCTCTTTGAAAGGAATAAAATTAGAACTTGACCATCCAACATCTTGGAAAGTTACAACATAGAATAGACATAAAACATAAATTATGAATATTAAAGCCAAAAGTTCTTTATATAAAACTATTTTTTGCTTGTTTTTGATTAAATAAACTAATCTCATACTAATAGCAATTACACTACTAATTAAAATGGTTGGCCAAACCTGTCCGAAAATTTCGAGTAAGCTTTGCCGAATCATTATACATCACCCAATTTCTTTATAGTCGGTAATGTCTTCATATACCGCAAAAAACATTTCCACTTCTACTATACTCTCTTTTACGGTACTTTTCAAATACTTACTTCTAATTATATATTCGTCTTTTGATAAATTCTTTTTAATATTATTTTCGGCTTTTTCTTTGGCATTTTCTATGGCTTGTTCGGCAGTTAAAATTTGGTCGGTTACTTTTGTTTCTTTTTGTTTTTGTCTAACTAATTTAAGAGGAATTAGCGAATGTTTGATAATATCTGTTTCTTTTATTTTTTTTGTTTTAAATTTGCGTAAATTAAATTCAAAAGTATGATTTAAAAACTTAAGGGCATAAACGTCTTTCGTTTTACCCGTTTCGGTTTCGGTGTAGGTAGCAAAAGGATATTCTGTTTTGGTTACGTACCAAACTTCGGCATAAGCTTTACCCTCAGCTCTTACTTTACCAGTAACTTTTTCATTAAATATTAACTCACCATTAATGATCATATCGCCTTTTTTAACATATTCGTTCATGTCTTTAACAATATCACCTTTTTCGGCAATTACTTTCTTTAAAACTCCATTTTTGCTAGCAATTATATTTCTTGGGGTATTATTTTCATCTTTTTTGACAAGAGTTCTTTCTTCGACTCTAACGGTGTATTTAGTACCGGTTTCTTCGATTTCTAACCATTCTATTTTATCGGGGTATTTATTTAAAATTTTTTCTTTTATTTTACTTATTTCATTATATGATTTTTTAAATGCTAATTTTTTTATACCTTCTTCTTTTAATTCATTTAAAAGAAGATTTCTAATATCTTTATTGGAATGAATAACTTCGATACCAAAAATTACATGAGTAAAAAGTAAAAATACAGCAAAAGCGATTATGATAAAGATAATTAAATGTTTAGATATTTTTATTTTTCTTTTAATTTTAATTAAACCAAAGACATCTAATTCAGTTATTTCGTAAATGCTTTTTATTTTTAAAACTGTTTCATAATCTTTTTTATAGATAATAATATCAGCTTCATTAGGATTTTTATATTTTAAAGATAATATTTCAATTTTTTTAGTTCTTAATTTTTTGATGAATCTATTGATGTTTTTTCCTTTGATATTTAAGGAAATTTTACTAATTAATTTTTCAATCATTCAAATTCAAGTGATTTTATTTTTCCAAGTATCAACAGTTCATCATTAAGTAATTTGGAAATAGTTAAATTTTCTCCTTTAATTACGACTCGTCCTTTTTCATATCTTACCATAACTTTAGTATCGTCAAAGTGGTCAATTTCTATATAATTTACAATATCAATCTTTCCAATTAAAATATTTATCTTAAATTCGTTTTCGAGAATATATGTGCGCAAATCCTTAAGCATGATATCACCCATATAATTTTATGGGTGATATAGCTTAAATATACTAATTAATAGTTATTATTTCATCATAAATATGATATTTATAAGTCATTTTAATCACCTAGATATATTTTAAAATATCTAAATTATAAAAAATGTCAAAAAAAGCAAATAGTTTAATTATTTGCCTTTTACTAATGTTTTATGTTTAGCTTGATTAACCCAAGAATAGATTTTATCTTCGATTTCTTTAGTAATATTGGTAACGCCTAATTCAGAATGTTTTTCGCTTCCATGGAAATCATTGCCGGCTGACATTAATAAATTATGTTCTTTAGCATAGTTATATAAGAATTTTACTTGTTCTTCGGTGCTTCCATTACACACTTCAACTCCATCAATATAAGGTAAACAAGCATTTAAAATTTCAATTGGATTAGTATCTTTGCCGTAATTAAATGGGTGCGCTAAAAAGATTTTGCCACCATTTTGATGAATAATATCACGAACTTCTTCAATGCTTGGCCATACTAAATGCATATCAATATAAAGTGGAAATTTTTCGTTTACAGTACCTTCACGATATAAATCGGTGACCGTTTTAATGTTTAAACTATCTAAATAGGCTTTACTTTCTGGTACGACTTCCAACATTCTAAATAAAGCTGCATGTGCATACTCGCTTTCTGCTTGATATGGAATAGAATTATCGAGCTTTAAACCTAATTCATTACAAATTTCACAAAGTTTATCAAATATTTTTGTTTGTCTGCTTTCACAAGTACCATACTGATCATGAGCCCATTTGCTAACAGGTTCTAAGTCAAAATCATAGCATAAAATATCATATGTTAGTTTACCTACTAATGCGTCAGCTTCCATGCCATTTATAATAGTGCCATCAAAATTCGTTTTATTAATATCTAAAATTGCATCACAAGAATCATGATCAGTTATGGATACTACTTTAAGTCCTTTTTCAGCACATTTATCTAATATTATATTAACATCCAAATTACCATCTAATGAATGATTAGAATGCATGTGTAAATCTAAAGTGCTTTGCATATTTACCTCCTTATTTTTTATCTTTAAACATTTCGGATAAGGTTGTTCCTAGCGTAGCTAAATCTTGTAAGTTAGATGGAACAATTATTTTGGTAGCTTGACCATTGGCCATATTAGCTAGAGCATCAAAACTTCTTAGTGTAAGAACTGATTGATCAGCTCCAGCTGCTTTTAAATTTTTAATAGCAGTAGCTTCGGCCTCACTTCTTTTTAATATTGCTGCAGCTTCACCTTCAGCTCTTTTGATTTGAGCTTCTTTGGCAGCTTCAGCTTGTAAAATTAAACTTTCCTTATTACCTTCAGCAATTAATACGCTAGA
>CALVRK010000025.1 GCA_944358565.1 uncultured Bacilli bacterium | reverse complement strand
CTTTCTACATTTTTGATTTGGCTATACTAATTATATCACACTTTTCATTTATCAGTCATAAAGTTGAACACAACTTATGAAAAAAGACAGTGTAAATTAACTGTCTCTATATACATTTAGGTTTAATTATTTAGTATAGTTAGAACCTGAAATTTGTTGTTGACCCATTTGTACAAGTCTTTTAGTAATTTCTCCACCTACTGAACCATTAGCTCTACTAGTAGCATCTGGTCCCATTTTAACGCCTAATTCATTAGCAATTTCATATTTCATTTGTTCAATTGCTTGTTTAGCGCCAGGAACTACTAAACGATTACTATTATTAGTCATACATTTCACCTCCTGTACATTTATATATTGTGTACATTTGGAAATTTAATGCATTTTTTTTATTGGTAAATTTTACTAAAGTATATCTTCAAATTTATCTTCTTCGAAGTTAGTAATTGTTTCAATATTATCGATAGCTTTTTCGATTAATGTTTGATAATCAAAGTTCTTTTCATATTCTAGACATTTACTTAACTCTGGTTTGATAACTGGATGTTTTGGAACAAATATGGTGCAGCAATCTTCATATGGCAAAATACTGGTATCATAAGTGTTTATCTTTTTAGCTATGTCAATAATTTCTAATTTATCAAAGCAAGCGACAGGTCTTATAACTGGCATATTGGTAACATTATTTATGCAGACCATGCTATCTAATGTTTGGCTTGCAACTTGACCAATACTTTCACCATTAATTAATATTTTGGCTCCAATTTTTTCCGCATAAAGTGCGGCGATCCGGTACATCATTCTTCGCATAATGGTTATCATATAAGTGTCAGGGCAGTTTTTAAAAATCGCTTCTTGAATTAAAGTAAATGGTACTATATGGACTTTTATACGGCCAGAATATTCATTGATAATACTAGCGAGTTTAATAACTTTGTTTTTAGCTTCAGTGCTGGTATGAGGCGGTGACTCAAAATATAAACACTCAACATTTACGCCTCTTTTTAAAGTTAAATAGCCAGCAACTGGACTATCAATACCACCTGATAACATCAATAAACCTTTGCCCTCGACGCCAACTGGATATCCACCCGCACCTTTAATCTCATCGGTATATGCGAACGTTCCTTCGGTTCTAATTTCAACAGTTAAAGTAATATCGGGATTATGAACGTCCACTTTAAAATTAGAATTTTTTAAAATTAATCCACCTAACTTACGGCTATAATCCATTGAATGGATAGGATAGCTTTTATCCGCACGTTTAGTGACAACTTTAAAAGTATGTTTATTTTTATTCATAATCTCTAAAGATTTATTTAAAACATCTTCAATGTTATTATTAACTTTATAGGCAATTACTATACCATGTATACCGAATACTTTTTGTAAAATGCTGGCAATTTTATGAGCATCATTACATTTGATAAACATTCGAACATTATCTTTAGTTATTTCTACATCTTCTTTTTTTAACATTTTTTCAACATTTTGAGTTAGAATGTTGATAAATATTTTTCGATTAGCTTTTTTTGTTGTTAACTCTCCATATTTAATCATAATTAACTCTTGCATACAAAAACCTCACCACCTCTGTAATTATACTATTATTTTGAAGTTTTTAAAAGAAAAAGAGAGTTCAATTTTGAACTTTCTTTTGGTTTATTCACTCATTCTTTCTTTTCCACCATATAACTTTAAAAGTTTATCATAGATTCCTGGTTCAATTTTATTTAAAGAATTGATAGTTAGTTCTAAAGATTTTTTATATTCACCTTTGACAAATAACATCTCGGAATAAGTTAAGTTACGATCTAAATCTTTTTCAGATGAACGGTATCTATTACCGTAAACAATAGCCATTTCAGCAAACATCGCCGTTTTCATCATCTCTTTGGTTTTGCCGTATAATTTTAAAGCAAGATCACGAGCGGTATCTACTCTAGTATTTAGTGTTTCAATGGTAATTGGCTTTTTCTCTAATTCCTTAACAATTTCATTCATTGCTTCTTTAGCTTCCCTTAATTCGACAAAATAACGATTAGGAATAACTGGTAAGTTAAATGATCTAATTTGTTTTTGAGAATTTTTAAGTAAGTCTTCAACCTCCGCAAGTTGCTGGCGCGCACGCATCTCATCATCATGCATATTACCGATAACATTTAAGGTATTATCTAATTTATTTTCAAGATTAGATAATCTGATAACTAAGTTTTCTATTTCCTCAGTTAATTTAGAATATGCGAAGCTATGATTACTTGTATGAGTGATTAAAGTATTATAATCTTCATTTAATTTATCTAAATCGTTTTTAACTTCATATAAATCTTTAATATCTTCTTGTGATAAACTATATAATTTTTTTAAATCATCCATCTGTGCGAAAATATCTTGAACTAATGTATTAATTTTCTTTAATTTTGCGCGTAATGTTTTACTAGCTTCATCATAATCTGATTTAATAACTTTTTCTTTTTCAAAATCCGTAAATAGATTTTCAAAATACTCAGTTAAAACTTTTAAATCAAATAAACTATCTTCTAAATTTAAAACTTTAGCTCTATCTAAAATATCAGCAATTTTCTTTTTAGCTTCATCAATATTATATTCAACATTTAAATAATCCAAAGGATACCCGGCCGCAACCATTTTTTGATATATAGAGCTTATTTCTTCCATTTTTTTAGGTAAAATGCCTTCAGCAATCAAAACAATTGATGGAAGTTCTTCAATAACTACTTCCATATGTTTTAAAAGTTCATCAATAGCTTTTAAAATATTTGGAACTTCAGTGTACTCATTATTTTCCATTAAAGTCTCAAAGTCTTCAAATCTTTTACTAATAGTTTCAAATTGCATAGTGACAACGGGTGCGAATTCACCAAATTCATTCATTGTTTCTTCAAATTTTTCGTATAACTCGCGATATTTAGCTTTCAATTTAGTAATGCTGGCACGATTACGTTCTTCACTATTAGTAATATCTTTTATTTCATTTAATAGAAATGCAGAGGTAGCTCTGACTTTATAAATTTCCATTTCTAGTTTGGCTATTTTATACATGGTACTTTTATAGTCTGTTTGAGATAATGAGTATTCAGCTTCGATTAACATATCTGTAATTTTGGGAATTTGAATTTCTTTAATCTCATTTAATCTTTCTTTCCAATTGTTATATAAAATCTCTAATTTTTCGTTTCCAACATAACTTCCGACTTTGGCAAGTTCTGGTCCAACTGGCGAAGTATCAAGTCTATTTTTTTGATAATCTAAATCTTCAATCAATTTTTTATATTTTTTCTTTTTACGGCTCTTTAACACTCCCAAAATAATAAGGACAATAACTAACGTAGTACCTATAGCGGCAGCAATCATTATTGCAATGTTATCCATGTATATCACCCTAGTATAATTTTACCATACTTTTTTAATATTGTGTCAAAAAATGTCTAGTTTTAATAAATTAGTTTTTTTAACAAATCAGTTCACGAACAAAATACCAAAATAAATTTTGCACGTTATTACCTCACGGTAAGCTCTTTCTACTTTATTGGAATCTTAGACTCCTCCATATAGAGTATCGGATAATCGCTACCCTAATTTCTATTTTACTTATGTCAAAATTTATGATTAGATATGTTGCTTTAAATATAACATGTATTTTTCTAAACCTTTAAACATTATATTTACTGATGCATTATAATCACGGTCATGATTAGTATGACATATAGGACATTCCCACTTTCTTATACTTAAATCTTTAATTCCTAAATCTATTCCTATTATACTTCTTGGTATAATTGTTGGTTGATGGCTTGGATATTTTCCGAACTAATATATTAAAAAGTATTGAAAAGAATCAATACTTTATTCATTACTTTAATTATATTTTAAAAATAACATTTTATAGAATATCATTATGTTTGTACTTTGCTTTCCTTACTCTTTAAATTCAAATTCATAATCCATTATTCTAATAGGATCACCATCCTTGGCTCCTAAAGCTCTAAGTTCATCATCAATCCCCATTTTTCTTAATTTATTTGAAAAACGTAAAATGGCTTCATCGGTATCTAACCGACTCATGATCAAAAGTTTTTCAATGCCTTTACCACTTATTATCCATGTATCATTATCTTTAGTTATCTTATATGGCTTTTCTTCTTTAAACTTGTAAATGACATGACTTTCGAATTTTTCATCTTTATATAACTGTGATTTAGGTATTTCATCTAACATATCAGCTAGTTTTAATAAAATTTTATTAATTCCTTCGCCATTAATAGCTGACATTTCGTAGACGTCTTTATCAACTTTTTCTTTAAATTTTTTTAAATTTTCTTTTGAAGAAGGCATATCCATTTTATTGGCAATTACAATTTGTGGCTTTTTAATTAATGA
Organism: uncultured Bacilli bacterium; assembly: GCA_944358565.1. Taxonomy (GTDB): domain Bacteria; phylum Bacillota_I; class Bacilli_A; order RF39; family UBA660; genus Coprosoma. The sequence goes on along the minus strand of CALVRK010000025.1, from coordinate 6,897 downwards.
TTCATCAAAATTTTCTAATTCTTTATTGATTGTAATATAGTCTTTATATGGATCATTTGTATAACCACTCATATCAATTATATGAGCAATTATTCTAGTTCTTTCAACATGTTTTAAAAACTTATCACCAAGTCCATGACCTAAAGAAGCTCCTTCAATAAGTCCCGGAAGATCAGCAACGACGAAACTACGATTATCAGATGTTTTAACAACACCTAAATTAGGTTTTAAGGTAGTAAATGGGTAATCAGCTATTTTGGGTTTAGAAGCGGATATTTTAGATATGAAGGTTGATTTTCCAACACTTGGCATACCAACTAAACCGACATCAGCCATTAATTTTAATTCAATTTTAACTTTTACTCTTTCACCAGGTTCACCATTTTCGGCATAGTGTGGTGCGGGATTAGATTGAGTAGCAAAAGCCATATTACCTCGTCCGCCCCTGCCACCTTTAGCAATAACTACTTCTTCATTATTTTCGGTTAGATCGGCAATAACTAAACCAGTATCATAGTCGGTGACAACAGTTCCTCTAGGAACTGGTATGATAATATTCTCGGCATTTTTCCCATGCATACCTTTTCCCATACCATTTTCACCTTTATAACCTTTGATTATTTTTTTATATTTAAAATCAACTAATGTATTTAATCCAGAATCGACTTTAAAAATAATGTCTGAGCCTTTACCGCCATTACCACCAAATGGACCACCCATAGCGACATATTTTTCTCTTCTAAAGGCTAAACAACCATTGCCACCACTACCAGCAATAAGTTCAACTATAGCTTCATCAATAAACATATTATCACCCGTTTCTCAAGTATATTATACATGATTAATTATTTTATCACAAGAAAAAAGGACTATTTTAATAATCCCAATGAACAGTCGCATTTGTAGCCCCCCATGGACTTTCTATTATTTGATCACTTGTAGTTTTTATATAGAAAATAATTCCATCATTTCCAGTAAAAGCTGTCTCGGCAATTTCTTTTATATTTGATTTTATGGTCACATTAATTAAATTTTGATTACTAAAAGCACTAGACCCAATGGCATCAACAGTTTTGCCATTTAAAGCTTCTGGGATAAAAACAGTTTTATCACAGCTAGCATCATAACCAGAAATTGTTAAATTACCACGAGAATTAGAAACTGTAGTAAAACAAGATGGATTAGTAGTTAATTTTTGAACGTCATCTAAAGTACTTTCTTTAATTTTATCGTTAGCAAGTTTTCTATTTCCTAAAATGGATACGGTTCCCAAAACTAAGACTAAAAATAAAGATAAAATACCATACAATAAAGCCGATGTTATAAACCCTTTTTCGTTCATTTTGCCATCCCCTATTCTGTTTAAATTATACCTTAATTATTATTTTTATACAAGAGTTTTAGGTTTATATCATGTTCTAACATAAATATTACGAATAAAATGTTATAGGTGATATTATGCGAAACTTTTGGTGTGGCCGTAGCAAGTGGATGATTATCTGTTTAATTTGCATGATTATTTTATTTTATCAATTTTTAATTACAATTTTTATAGTAACAAGATTTAATGTATTTTTGTTATTTATCTTTATGATGTTACTATTTTGTGCTATTTTCAGACTTTTTTGGTGATATCAACATTTCTGTCTTATAGATTTTGTCAATACTTTTACTAATAATTTGGCAATTTTTATATTCTGAATTATTAAAATTAATAAGATCAGGCTGCGATATTAAAATAAATAATAATTCCTTTTCATCTTTCATTAAAGGATAATGTTTTTCATATTCGTTTAAAAGCGTTTCAAAATCAAAATCTAAAGCATGATTTTGGTATAATTTGTATATATCAAAAACAGGACTACCGACTTTAGATTTATCCCAACTTATTAAATATGAACAGTCAGCTTCTAAGAAATGGTCTAGTTTTAAATTATTGTGAAGAACAACCCTACGTTCTTTTCTTTTTTCCTTGATATGATCGTGCCAAAGATCTAGTCTTTTTTTATTTGCACTAATAACATCATATATTTTAGTAATATTTCTAGCCAAAAGTTGCTCACTAGGACTCATATAAACTTTGGTTTCAATTAAAGTGATTAAATCAGTGTAATAAAGATAAAGATAGTTTAAGTTGCTATCCAAATCATCATATATTTTTTCATAATAATCTAAATCTATTTCTTTATAATGTGTAGTTTTACTATGTAAAAGAGCAGTTAATCTAATTAAGTCTAAAATTTTTTGTTCTTTTGGTATATCAAAATCGTCAATATAATTTGTTAACTGATATGGTTCATCTTCACGATTTAAAAAAAAGGGCATATAATCAAAACTGCGTGATTTTAAATATCTTAAAATTTGCGGATTTAATCTTCCCTCTTTATATATATATTTACCGTTTGCTGTATCAATTATAGTAACCTTACCTTTTTTATGATATCCTCTTGCTTTAAGTCCTTTGCTTTTTAAAATTTGATTAATCTTCATGTGATGGAATAATTAATTTATCACCAATTTTTAAGTCAGATAAATCATTATAAACGGCTAGGTCATCTTTAGTTATACCATATTCGTTAATAATAGATTCAGCAGTATCATTTTCAGTTACAATATGAACTTTATAAACGACATATCTCTCGTTTTCATCTAAACCTTCAAAAATAGATTTAACGGAATTATCTTCTTCACGGCTTACTTCTTCTTTTTCTAAAGTCGCACTTACAGTTTGAGCATCTTCCTCTTTATCTTCTAAAATTTCTATTTTTTCTTCAGTCATACGCGTTTCCTCCTTTTCTAACTTCTCTTCTAAGCTATCTAAAACTACTTCGATACTAATAGATAGTATTTTATTATTAATCACTTCATAATAAAAATCATTTATATCAACATCTATATTTTTAGTGTCATATTTTTTATCAATACTAATATCGAATGGTAATTTGTATTCAAATGAATCAACGCTTAAACTAGCTTCTGTCATCTTATAAGTTCCACTAATAATAAATTCCCCTGATACTAAATTTTCTTCTTTTAACTTTAAGGTGTGCTCAAGTGAAATACTACTTATTTCAGCAATATTACTATCAAACTCAATATTTTTTTTAAAAGGTACTATTTTTTTCATGGTATCCCCTCCTAGATAAATATATGCTCTTATTTAAATTTTAGAATAAGTTTTCATAAGTCTTACTGGCATGATCAAAATTAGCTTTGCTCCATATATTTTCAATATAAGTATTTCGGTTATTTTTATATTTTAAATAATAAGCGTGTTCCCAAAGGTCAATTGTAAATAACGGAATTAAATCGTATGATAAAGGCGTTTCTTGATTTGGTAAATTAATTATTGTTAAATTTCCTACATTATCAGTTACTAAAAAAGTATAGCCGGACCCAACTAGATTTTTTGATTTATTTATAAAAATCTTTTTAAAATTGTCAAAACTACCATAGTCATTATTTATTTTATTTAATAATTTTCCCTTAGGTAAAGAAAAATTTGAATTTAAACTTTGAAAGTACAAATTATGATTTAGTATTCCTCCAGCATTATACAAAACTTGCCCTCTATCTTTTAAAGGAAACTCATCAATTCTTTTAGGAATTTGTTCAAGAGGAATATTTGAATTTGTAAGATTATTTAAGTTTTCAGCATATTTTTTATGATGTTTATTATAATGAATATTTAATGTTTCCTCATCAACTACCGGCATTAAAGCATTATAAGAATATGGTAATGGTATAACATCATACATTTTATCGCCCCCCTATTTAATTATATTAATAAAGACAGAAAATAAATCAAAATTTATGATTAGATATGTTGGTTTAAATATAACATGTATTTTTCTAAACTTTTAAACATTATATTAATTGATGCATTATAATCACGGTCATGATTAGTGTGACATATTGGTCATTCCCACTGAAATCTTTAACCTCTTTATTTTGATAATTACATATCTAACTACTTGGATAATATCTATCTATTTGTATTATCCTTTTATTATTCCAAACCACTTTATATTTAAGTGCCCTTATTATCTCAGAAATTGGGTTTTCATTTAGTCCTTTTGCCACATAAAGTGGTGGAATTAATTTTATTTGATCATATGCGCTTTTACTTTTACCTATTTCTTTATATTCTTTGATTTTATCATCTAAAAAATAATTATATATAAATCTTGAACATCCAAAAGTTTTATTAATTAGCTCTTCTTGCTTTTCATCAGGATACATTCTAAGTACATAACCTTTTAATAGTTTCATGCCATCACCTTCTATCTTTGATGTATTCAATATACTGTGAATAATTACATTTTTAAATAGTTTTTTTCAAACGTTTGATTATTTTTTGCTTTGTAAAGCAAATTCCTAATATACAATTATGTAGAATTCTACATAAATATGAAAAAAGTAAGATTAATTAGTACTTAATCTTACTTTTCATTTTTAATTAATGATTTTATTTCTTCTTCAGTTAGACCAGCTGCTTTTGAAATATCTTTTATACTCATTTTCATATTAAGCATATTTTTAACTATTTCTACTGTTTTTTCCTTAATTCCTTCAGCTTTTCCTAAAGCTTTTCCTTCTTCAATTCCAAGACTCTTTCCTTCTTTCTTCGCATCTTCTATTTCATTATACTTTACTAAAGCATCAAACTTATCTTTCTGCCATTCATGTAATATAAATCCATCTTTACTCATACTTACCGCCGCCTCCATTAATTTTTTTACTTTATCTTTTGAAAGTATTTGATTTGAAAGCTCATATAACTCAGTAAATGTCCTAGAAGTTAATATTGTAAGCCATATGACATCTTTCTCTTTGTTACCTTTATTATAGTATAAATCTCTATATCGTTCAAGGCTTTTGACTACCATACATTCATCACTCGAATATATCTTATGAGTCTTTAATCCATATAAAACTATTATATCATCTAAAACTTTTTCAAAAGGATAAGCATTTAAGTTTAGCTGGTATAATTTCTTACTTGTAATTGCTTTAAAATCTTCATTACTTTCTGGAAGCATACTCGATAATTTATCTTTATATTTAATATTACGCTCTAAAACACTTTCAAATTTACTTCTGTTCATCTCGATATCGACATATATTTTGCCATCTAAAACAACATAAATATCAATGATTTTACCTTTTTCTTTCATGTTTTCTTTAGGTAGTTCACCATCCATAAGTCTAATATTACAGTCTTTATCAATATCTAATGGAATAACATCTTTTAAAAATTCTTTTAAGATATCTAAGTTGGTGCGAAAGATTCTTTTAAAAGCTTTATCATAAGTTAAAGGAACTAAGGTTAATTTTTCGTCTAACTGTTCAAAGTATTCTTCTTCTAATTTAAACGTCATAATCCTCCTTCTAAGAAGACTTTTGGTCTTCTATAGATATATACGCTTTTTTATACCTTAATTCCTTCTAAAATATGAAAAAAACTTCAAAAAATGAAGTTTTTAGTTTTTAATCAAAGTCATCTAAAAAATCATCAATAGTTAAAATTTGTTTATCTATTTGATCTAAAGATATTTGTTTTTCTTCTTTTTGCTTTGTGGTAGGCTCTGAATCTTGGCTCATAGTCTTTTCTATTTTTTTGTTTGTGATTAATTCACATTCGATAAATACTTTTTTTATTTTATCTTTAGTAATATTTGACCCTGTCTGATAGCGATCACATATTGGGAATTCTGATGACTTATGGTAGATTATTTCATCAGTTAAAATACCAACGGCTCTTTTGTGATCAATGGTAAAGGCGTTAGTTAATTTATAAGGGTTTGTTTTTACATCACGAATAGCCATAAGACCTTTACGGGCTCTTGTCATAACATCAAACTCACTAATTTTTACACGTTTTCCAGTGCCTTTGTCAGTGACAAATAACGCATATTCAGCATCGGTAAACGACTGTCCACTAATGACATAATCATCTTTTAAGTTAATAGCTTTAACCCCACTCCCCCTAAGTCCAGTGACTGGAACTTCTTCGGTTAGATATCTTAAGGCAAAACCATTATGAGTTGTGACTAAAATTTCATTTTCAGCTTGAGTAACAGATACAACTTTATCTTTCGGCTTTAATTTCATCAGAGTAACTGGTTTAGAATATCTTTGAACTTTTAAATCAGCAAGACTTGTTTGTTTAACCATACCATTTTTAGTAAATGATAAGAAGTTGACATTTTCTTTAAAGTTTTTAGTCAAGTAAGATGAAATGATATCTTCATCACTACTTATTTTAATGATGTTACTAATATGTTTACCCATATCTTTCCATTTTAAATCAGGTAATTCGTAAACTGGAACGTAAAGGAAATTACCTAAAGATGTAAATAAAAGTAAGGTGTCCATGGTATTAGCTTCATATAAAGCTGTTTTATAATCTTTATCTTTTAGACCTGTTTCATCATTGTTAGAAGCGGCATAACTTCTTAGAGATACTCGTTTGACATATCCTTCATTAGTGATAACAACGATACAATCTTCTTTTGGTATTAATGATGTGGCATCTATTTTAATTTCGGTAACTTCATCTTTTATTTCTGTTTTTCTTGGAGTTGCGTATTCCTTTTTAATCATTTTAAGTTCAGTTTTCATAACGTGCTTTAAGGCTTCTTCATTTTCGAGAATCTGAGTCCAGATAGCAATTTCTTTAGCCTTTTCTTCCATTTCTTTTTGAAGTTCGGTAACATCCGTGTTAGTTAATTTATATAATTGTAAGTTTACGATAGCTTCGGCTTGTTCTTTGGTAAAATCAAATTCTGTTTGTAAATTTTGAATAGCATCAGCTTTATTTTTAGAGCCTCTAATAACTTTAATTACTTCATCTAAAATAGATAAATCTTTAATTAACCCTTCTAGGATATGCAT
>CALVRK010000024.1 GCA_944358565.1 uncultured Bacilli bacterium | reverse complement strand
AATTCTCAATTGTATCCATCATACATTCTTCACCTTGCCAAGCAGCATGAGTAATCTTATTTTTTCTTTGACCACTAAAGCAAGCAATTGGAACATAAGAGTCTCTAGGAATACTTAAAATAGTTGTACTAAGGGTTTTAGGATTAAAAGTAATAAGCATTAATGAATCACCATTAAATGATCCATTTTGAATACCTTCCGCATCTGAATCAACACCCATAAGTAAAATTGTAAAAGGTTCTGTTATAGCTTTAGAACTAGAAACGTCACGATTATTATATTTATCCCTTACCTTCTTAGTTTGTGTCAGTAATACTTTGGTTTTATCCTTAATATCTTCATAACCATCCATACTGCCAAACATAACCGCATAATTTGTTGGTAAAAAGATATATTCAATCTCTCCATTATTTAAAGCATCTATCATCGCAATATAACTACTATATTCTTTAGTTTTATTATCCAATTTCTGCTGTTTAATAACTTCTTTAGGAATTATATTTCCTTCATAACTTGTAGAATCACTCAAAATACCGATCTCAGAATCATCAATATCTTTTATACTCTTTGCGTCATTTTTTTCTAAAGTAACTAAACTAGAAGAATAGGTTGTATAACCAGAAGTATCACTTACTTTAGATAAAGCTCCATAAACTCTATCAACGTTATAAGCCCCAAATAGAGCTAATCCTCCAATTAATAACATTAATATAAGAACTATTGCTAATTTTATTTTTTTATATTTATTTAAAAATCTAATACTCAAAACAAACAAGAATAAACTGATTACTATTAATAAAATAGAACCAACTAATCTTAAAATATTTTCTATATTATTCAGTTTAGAGATAGAAAATATAAAATATCCCACACCTCCAAACAACACTAAAATACTTATTAAAGTTAATATAAATGCAACCTTGTGCTTAGCAAGCTTCCTCATAAAAAACCTCCTCGTGTACTATATAAGTATAACTTATATTTAAAATTTTAACAAGTGCTCAAAACAATTTTTGAGAAAAAAAATAAAAGCCCCTTTTCAAGAGCTTTCAAAACATAATTGGAGGGCCTAGTCGGATTTGAACCAACGATCAGGGAGTTGCAGTCCCACGCCTTACCACTTGGCTATAGACCCGGTTAAAAGGTTGAATTGTAAAAGAATTACTAGAAGTTTCAGCAAATAAAACCTCAACGGTTTCAACCAGACCGTAGTACTGTACACCATTTAAAATGGTTTTCATTGAATTTGCAGCAGCACGCGTCATAAAAACGGGCAAAGTAAAATTTCTATGACGCATACTAAAGCAATATCATTTTATTATATTTTATGAAACTTGTCAACAAATGTCAGCTTTTTACATTAATTTTTTGATTTTTCTTACTTGTAAAACTAAATGCAACCCTAAAAATAATAGAAGTTGCAATTAAGTGGGAAAATAACAAAAGTTGCATTTACCTTTTCATTTGAGCATTTTTTAATTTTTGTATTTTTCCTTCAATCTTAAAGTATCAATAACAACTAAAGGTAAATTTGTTTTTTTAGATAAATTAAGAGCTTTCTTATAAATGTCCTCATTACCCTTTCGCACCCATACACCGATTGGTAAAATTCCTTTATTATCATCCATAAACACTATCTCATTATAACCAATTCCAAAAGGCATTCTCTTATCGCTAATTAAACCATTCTTTAATGCTTTTTGATAATTTTCTTTAAGAACCATATCCGGTGTTAAAAGTTTTGTATAATTAGGATACCTATATACCATTGTTTTATCACCGAAATATGTCAAAGGTCTATTACAAAAATTATATTCAAGACCATTTAATAATAATTTATTTGACCAAGTTTCTATATCTCTAATAAATTCATCCTTCGTTATAAAATAACTATATGCATCACTCGCACTTATCATATCACATTTATCCATATACATTGGATATAAATAACCATAATCACCAATAATCGTAATATAGCGTTCATCAAAATAGCACGCACAAATCTTATCAGCTTCGTCAGGTAAAAACTCACCTTTGGTAAATCCATGCGCCAAGCCACAAAATCTATCGGATAGTAATCGATCATTCCAAATTTTTTCAGTATATGTAGATAAACTATTTTCAATAATCAAAAAGTTTTTATAATAACTTTCTAATACATCATAAACCATTTTCTGATATTCAAAATCACCTTTCATTACTAAATTAGGAAACTCGCTAATATATTCACACAAAACCTCACAAAATTTTTCAAATCTATCCCTTATATCTTCTGAAATATTATCATCGTTGATAATCTCTAACATCTTACTAGCTGTATAAGTTATCCGGTGTTTTAAATAATACTCATCACCATAAAATGGCTTTATATCTGCATCCAACAACTGACATTTTATTAAATTAACTTTATCTAATAATTCTACCATATTAACTTCCAAATGATAGTCCAAAGGCGCATTATTACAAAAATATTCTTCAAACACCCGTTTTAAATATTCTTTAAATAATCTCTCTGAACCATCATTCACATTAATCGGATAAACCTTATAATCATCACTAATTCCTTCTTTAAAAGACAAATACGTTAAAAAACAATATTTTAGAGATGATAGCATATCAAAACATACATTTCCACAAACATTATCAGTACTTTTAGTCCGCACATGAATAAAATAATTTGATATTATGTCACAAATACGATCTAAATCAATAATCGATCTATTTCTTACACATTTTTCTACAAATATTCTATCATCATCAAATAAAAATTTACCATTTAAAATAATTTGTAATACATCTAATATTTCCATATATACTCCTATGCGAAAAAACAGTAAGAATGTATCCTACTATTTATTTCTAAGTTTAGCCCCTAATTTATCTTCAACTTCATTTATAATTTTTTCAAAAACATCCATAACTTCTTCTTCATTTAATGTTCTATCAGGCGAAGAAAAAGTTAATGAATAAGCTAATGATTTTTCATCTAAAGCTACATTTTCTCCCGTATATACATCAAATAACTTAATATCAGTTAAAAGTCTTCCTCCAGCTTTTTTAATAACATTAATAATCTCATCAGAAGTTACATCTGTATTAACGACAAAAGCCATATCTTTAACAATCTCTGGATATTTTAAAGCCTCTTTAAATTTAATTGGTTTAACTTTGCTCATAAGTGCTTCTAAAGAAAGTTCAGCTACATAAATATCATCTTTTGTAAGTGTTGGATGAATCTTACCAATCACACCTATCATCTTTCTATCAAGCATAATAGCCGCACATATTCCAGGATGTAAATCTGGTAACTCTTTCTTTTCAAAAGTATATCTATTTTTAAATCCTAAATAATCTAAAATATTTTGAACTATACCTTTAATCAAATAAAAATCAACTTTTACATTTACACCATGCCACTGATTAGTTAAATAATTACCACTCATAAGCATACATACTTTACTTTCTTCATTATAACTAGCATCATATGTTTTCGCAATCTCATAAATATTTACGTCATTAACTTTATGGTCATGATTATATTCATAAACTTTTAAAAGTGAAGAAATTAAACTAGTTCTAATCACAGACTTATCTGTGCTCATTGGTAGTGGCAAAGTAATTTGTTTTTTATCTTCATATTTAAACTTAGCTGCCATTTTTGGTGAAACTAAAGTATAACTCTTAACCTCATTTAAACCAAGCGTGCGCAGTCTCTTAGAAAGGATCTTACGGTATTTAATATCTAAAGCTTGCTCACCTTTTTTAATTGCTACGCTCGGTAAAGTTGAAACTAAATTATGATATCCATAAAGTCTTCCAACTTCTTCCGCAATATCATTCACATATGGATCAATATCTAATCTTCTAGGCGGAATAGTTGCTTTAAATTCACCATCTTTATATTCAAACGGAAAACCTAAACGATTAAGTTCAACCTTAACATCTTCATCAGAAATCACAATCCCAAGTAATCTATTAATTTCTGAAGATTTAAAACTTACAATCTTAGGCGTTTTATCTATCTTATCATGTTTAACCGTTCCACAAAGCACTGTCGCTCCAGCATATTTTTCAAGTAAGTGACAAGCTCTTTCAATTGCTTTTTCTGTATATTCATAACTCAAACCCTTGCCATATCTGATAGAAGCTTCACTTTTTAAATTAAGTCTATTAGATGTATTTCTAATACTAACCCCATCAAATATTGCACTTTCAATCAAAATATTTTTAGTGTTTTCTGTAACCTCGGTATTTTCACCACCCATTACACCAGCTAAACAAACCGGTTTAGTGCCATCTGTAATAACAATATCATCACTATTTAAAATTCTCATTTTGCCATCTAAAGTTGTAATTTCTTCGCCTTCTTTCGCATTTCTAACAACAATATTATCTCCTAAAATATCTTTATCAAAAAAATGCAATGGTTGTCCATATTCAAGCATAACATAATTTGAAATATCTACTACGTTATTAATAGAACGCATACCATAAGCTGAAAGTCTTCTTTTAATAAACTCAGGCGATTCGCCAATTTTAACATTAGTCACCATTTTAGCTAAATAATATGGACATTTATCAGTCTCAACCTTTAAACTAAAATAATTTTTTACCTTATCTTTAACTGGGTTTGTTTTATCACTTGGTAAAGTAACTTTCCTATTTAAAATAGCCCCAATTTCATAAGCAAAACCAATATGATAATAACAGTCATTATTGCGGTGTTTATGAACATCTAATTCATATAAAGTATCATCCAAATTAAGATACTTCATCGCATCAGAGCCAACTTTAGCTTTACTATCTACTTCATAAATACCTCTATTATATGTCTCTTCGTTTTTCTCCTCTAAACCAAGTTCAAATAAAGCACAAAGCATTCCGTTAGATTCTACTCCCCTAATCTTACTTTTTTTAATCTCAAAATTATTCGGTAAAATAGCTCCAGGTAGAGCTACGATAACTTTTAAACCTTCTCTAACATTAGAAGCTCCACAAATAATTTGTTTAACCTCATCGCCAACATTAACTAAACAAACGTGTAGATGATCAGAATCAGGATGTTTTTTACACTCTATAACTTCACCGATAACTAAATTATCGATATGATTAGTAATAACTTTTTCAATATTAATCCCTGCTTTAGTTATTTTAACTGCAAGCTCTTTTAAATCTTGATCTTCAATATCGATATAATCTTTAACCCACTCTAAATCAATCATTAGTTAGCCTCCTTTCTATCAAACACTCTACTTTCTCTTAAATCATTTGTATAAAATACTCTTAAATCGTCAATACCATATTTGATCATAGCCAGTCTTTCAGCGCCAAAGCCAAAAGCAAAACCAGACCATTTTTTAGGATCATATCCACAATTTTCCAACACCTTTGGATGAACCATTCCACCACCTGATACTGTAATCCATCCCGTATTTTTACAAATATTACATCCCTTACCCTTACAATGATGACAACTAATATCCATCTCTACAGAAGGTTCAGTAAAAGGATAATAACTTGGTCTAAATCTCGTATCACATTCTTCTCCAAATAAATGTTTCGCAATCACATCAAATGTACCTTTTAAATCAGATAAACTAATATTTTCATCAACTAATAGTCCTTCTATTTGCATAAATTGATGTGAATGAGTCGCATCATCATCATCTCTTCGGTATGTCTTACCAGGGCAAATCATTCTAACCGGCTTTTCACCTTTAGCTGCTAACATAGTTCTAATTTGAACTGGTGAGGTTTGACTGCGTAGTAACAGCTCATCACCTTTTACATAAAATGTATCTTGGGCATCTCTAGCTGGATGTCCTTTAGGTAAATTAAGCATCTCAAAATTATATTTATCTTTTTCTACTTCTGGTCCATCAACAACATCATATCCCATTGACATAAGTAACTCTTCAACATCTTCAATCATTTTTTCTAAAATACTAGGAGCTCCCACTTTAACCTCTGTAGCTGGTAAACTAATATCAATACTTTCATTTTGTAATTTTTCATTTAACAGTCTCGTCCCAATTTCTTTTTTCTTATCATCTAATAAATTAGTAGCTTCATTTTTAAGATTATTTATTAAAGCTCCAAAAGATTTTTTTTCATCATTACTTAAATCTTTCATTTTAGAATATAAAGTTGTAATCTCACCTTTTTTACCTAAGTATTTAGCTTTAACCTCGTTTAAATCATGTTCCGTTATAATAATTTCTAAATCATTTTTTAAATTGTTTAAAATATTATCCAATTTCATAACTATCCTCCTAACAAAAAAATCACATCCAATAAGGACGTGATTGACGTGGTACCACCTTAATTCGTAAGTAAAACTTACCTCAATAACTATAACGCGTTACCGATATATCTTTGCATATATAGCTCCTAAGGTGAATTCATAAAAGATTATTGCTAACTTTCACCAACCGTTAGCTCTCTATAAATAATTACTTTTATTACTACGTCTTAATCTTCGCATTTCAAATCTCAATATTAATTATAACATATTATTTACAATATCAAACATTTTTTACCAATAACTTTATCATACACATCTAATTTACTCTAGACATATGCATCAATTTACATAATTATATTCAAAAATATTTGTTTTGTATTAACTAGCACCCCAAGTTTTACAACAAACAAAATGTTAAGTTAATTAAGTGTTTTAGCATTATTTTCTATAACATTTTGAACTTGAAATTCCTTTACAGTTTCTTTTAATCTTTCAAGCGAACCTGGTTCAATTTTTTGCCCTATAGGTAAATACATTTCTGAAGCAAAAATATTTTCTATTCCAATCTTAGAAAAAGTCGAAAGCATTTTTTCTTGCATATCAAACACATGTGAGTATCCACCATGTTTTCTATTTTCATAATTACTATTCATATCACTAATTACTTCAGCTAATACCATTATTTTACCTCCGCTTCTGCCATAGCTCTAACAACCATCTTTGCATCATTATTAAAATAAGCATTGTATAAAACATCATTACCAATAACTTTACTAATCAAATTAGTCATAATAATTTCATCTGTAAAAAAATTATTATCAACATCCCCTACTAAATTATTAGTCAGTATTTCTGTATAGCCTTCATTTAAAGCAAGTAATGAGTCTTGCTCATCATTAAACCCATAATAATTATCTTTTGCCGTAATCATTCCAAGTAAACTATGCATAAGCCAATGTCTCGCATCCGCTTCTGTTATAAGCCCATAATTAATAGCTATTTCATTGTTATGTGGAATGTACTTGCACGGCATTTTAACTAAATACATACTTTCTCTTTTTATCTTTAAAGTTTTTAGTCGTTCTTTCAAAGTCGTCAAATCTACATCTTTAAATATTTCATGAAAGATTGTAATAAGTTCTAAAAGATTGTCTTTAACTTCTTCAGTCAAATTTTCATTGCCTTCTAGTATGACTTTGATATCTTCAACCATAACTTAATCACCTGCTAAGTATTATATCACACTGTCAAACAAAAGTATACATTTTTTCCACTTTTTTTTGACATTTATTATACACTTTTTATTTACCAGCATTAAAAAAAGCCTTATTTTATAAGAGAATACTTCGTTTTATTGCCTAATTAAGTAAAATGTTATATAATGTGGAAAAGTGAAAAGTTTTCCACATATTAAAATTAAAAAAAGAAAGTGTGATGTATATGGCAAAAACCTTTTTACCAGTTATTTTAGGAACAGACGCCAACGCATATGGCTTAGCTAGATCATTTAATGACGAATATAATATAAAATCCCTAGCTATTGGAACCTTTCCTTTAAGAGAAACTAGAAATAGCAAAATCATCGATGTTAAAATCGTTCCAAAACTTACCGATGAAAATATTTTTTTAGATACACTTTTAGAAATAGGTAAAACTTATAGACAAAAATACGATTATTTAATTTTACTGTCATGCGCCGAATGGTATACAAACCCTATCGTCAACAACATGGAAGCCCTATCTAAATATTTTGTTATCCCATTTATGAACAAAGAACTAAAAGATAAACTAGAAGATAAAGAAAGTTTCTATAACATATGTGAAAAGTATAATCTAAACTATCCAAAAACATACATTGTTACCAAAGAAAATAAAGATAATATTCAACTTCCCTTTGAATATCCTGTTGCTCTAAAACCTTCAAACAGTACGCTTTACTCTCAAATAAATTTCGAAGGTAAAGAAAAAAGTTACAAAATAACTAACGAGCAAGAATTAAAAAAGACCATTAATCAAATTTTTAATGCCGGTTACAATAAACATATCATCGTACAAGATTTTATTCCAGGATCAGATGACACAATGTATGTTTTAAACTGTTACTCAAACTCCAAAGGCCAAGTTAAAATGATGTGTCTAGGCAGATGTATCTTAGAAGAACACACCCCTTACGGAATTGGCAATTATCGTGCTATAATATCAGATGGCAACAAACAGATTTATGACAAAATCAAAAAATTTCTAGAAGATATTAAGTATGTTGGTTTCTCAAACTTTGATTTCAAATATGATTATAGAGACAATACTTATAAACTATTTGAAATAAACATTAGACAAGGAAGAAGCAGTTATTTTACAACCGCTGCCGGACTTAATATGGCCAAATATTTAGTTGAAGACTATGTTTTAAATATAGATAAAAAAATAGAGTGCAACTATAATAAATTCTTATGGCTTCACACACCAAAAAATATCTTAAAAAAATACATATATAATAAAGATATTTTAAATGAAGCGATGAAATTAATTAAAACAAAAAAATACGCCTACACTTTGAAAAATCCAAAAGATAATAGTTTAACTAGAAAATTTTGGATAAATAGAATCTATAATAAAGATTATAAAGTATTTAAATTATACCCTCCAAAAAAGGATGATGAATAATGAACTATGAACTTGGAATAATCGGTGGTCTAGGTCCACTAGCCAGTAGCTATTTTTATAAATTAATTACTGAAAAAACTAAAGCAAGCAAAGATCAAGACCACTTAAATATTGTCATATTAAGTGATGCTAAAACACCCGATAGAACAGAATATATATTAGATAATAAAAAAGAAAACCCTTATCCTTATCTTCTAAAAGATTGTCAAATATTAGAAAAATTAGGATGCAAATTAATCAGTATTCCTTGTAATACTTCAGCTTATTTTCATGAAAAACTAAAAAAAAGCATAAACATTCCCATCAGTAACATGATTGAAAATACAGTAAATTATATTAAAAGTAGATATAAAACAGCAGCTATTTTAGCTACCACTGGTACCATCACTTCTAAACTATACCAAAATGCATTAGAAAAACAAGGAATAAAATATATTCTTCCAAATCAAGAAAACGTCATGAAAATAATTTACGATTACATAAAACAAGGAAAAGACGTTTCAGCCACCTTATGGCAAAACACCATTAAAGATTTAAAATGTGATTGTTTCATACTAGGATGCACTGAACTTTCAATTTTAAAAGAAAAATTAAACCTTAAAGACAACTTTATCGACCCATTAGAAATAGAAGCCGACAAAATATTAGATTTCTTCGGCAAAGAAAGGAAGTAAAAATATGTGCGGATTTTGTGGATATATAAATAGAAAAGAAAAAAGTCATATCAAAGCCATGAATGACATGATTGCTCACCGTGGACCTGATGATGAATCTTATTATACTGATGATGAAATAGCTATGGGATTTCGAAGACTTAGTATCATCGATTTAAAAGGCGGAAGACAGCCCATGTCTAACGAAGATGATACAATGTATATAACTTTCAATGGTGAAATATATAATTTTAAAGAAATCAAAGAAGATTTAATAAATAAAGGACACGTCTTTAAAACAAACACCGATACCGAAGTTATATTACACGGTTATGAAGAGTATAAGGAAAAAATATTAGATAAATTAAGAGGTATGTTTGCCTTCGTAATATGGGATAAAAATACTAAAAAACTATTTGGAGCCAGAGATCACTTTGGTCAAAAACCCTTCTACTACTGTCAAATGCAAAAAACCTTTATGTATGGCTCTGAAATAAAATCATTTTTAAAACATCCAGACTTCCTAAAAAAAGTCAATAAAAGTGCTTTAAAACCATATCTAACCTTCCAAACATCAGTCTTAGACGAAACCTTTTTCAAAAACGTTTATAAATTAAAACCGGGTCATTATTTCACTTATGACTTTAATACTGAAAAAATGGAAATAAATAAATATTATGAAATAAAATTCGAACCTAAAAAACAAAACTTTGATACTTTAGTAGATGAAATAGATAACACCATCACTAAATCTATTGACTACCACACTATAAGTGATGTGCCTGTCGGTTCTTATCTATCAGGTGGCATTGATTCATCATATGTTGTAAGTTATCTAAAACCAAATAAAACATTTTCTGTTGGCTTTGATTATAAAGATTTTAACGAAGTCCCACTAGCCAAAGATCTATCGGATCTTTTACACATTCAAAATAAAAACGAATTAATAAATGCCGATAATTTTTTCGATAATATTGATAAAGTTCAGTACTATGCTGATGAACCAACAGCTAACCTATCCGCTGTTCCTCTATATTTCTTATCAAAATTAGCCGTTAAAGATGTAAAAGTAGTTTTATCTGGTGAAGGTGCCGATGAATTATTCGGTGGATACCCAAGTTATAAAGAGGATAAAGTCTTAACAAAATATAAAAAATTGCCAATGTTTATTAGAAAATTAATCAAAACTTTAGTCTCACCACTTCCAAGTTTTCATGGTAAAAACTTCTTAACCAAAGGTGGTAGTCACCTCGAAGATTATTATGTTGGTGATGCTTTCATCTTTAATAATAAAGAAGCTAATAAAATATTAAATGATAATTATAAAAGTGATCTAAAATATCAAGATATCACTAAACCATATTTTGATAAAGTAAAAGATAAAGATGATGTCACCAAAATGCAATATATAGATATGCATTTCTGGCTTCCAAATGACATTTTACTTAAAGCCGATAAAATGAGTATGGCAAATTCCCTAGAACTACGAGTACCAATACTTGATAAAGAAGTATTTAAATTAGCTAGTACTATTCCAACTGAATATAAAATATCTCATGATACAACAAAATACATTTTAAGAAAAGCTGCTTCTAAACGAATTCCCGAAGACTGGTATAAAAGAAGAAAAAAAGGGTTCCCGGTTCCAATCATTAAATGGTTTAGAGAAGAAAAATATTATAATATTGCTAAAGAAATGTTCATGCAAGATTTTACCAAAGAATTTTTTGACCAAAAGGCTTTACTCAAAATGTTAGATGAACATTATAAAGGTAAGAAAAACAATTGCCGTAAAATTTGGACTGTCTATGTATTCTTAGTTTGGTATAAAGAATTTTTCATAGATTTTGATGAAATAGCAGCATAAAACCGTTAGAGTCTAACGGTTTTTTCGATTAACAATTATTTCAATTTCTCTATTTCTTCCAAAGAAAGTCCTGTTACTTCAGCAATGTCTCGAATATTCATTTTCTTTTTAAGTAAATTCTTAGCAATGATGGCAGCTTCTTCTCTTTTGCCTATTTCCTTAAAAGTATTATTTGTCTTCTCGATTTCCTCTTCAGCTGT